>CBFGNU010000084.1:0-13702 GCA_965650195.1 uncultured Mucilaginibacter sp.
ATTAAAAAATATAAATAGTTGTATTTCAATTATTTATATATCAGTAGTTATACCTATTGTACGCCGCTTTAAAATCAACCGCCATTTCTTTGAATCTGGCAGTCACTGCCTTCAAAAACTCTTCATCCAATAATTCAAAAACACTGTTCACGCCGTCGGTCAAATCCATCTCCGGAATTTTATAACTCTGCTCCAGTATCCCCCGCTCTATCTTCACAATAAACTTTTGGTTCATGCTGAATATGGAGATCTTAAAATCGGGGTGCGGCAGTTCTGCTATTACTCTCATTTTTGTGGGCTTTGAAAATTCAATCGTCACTAAATAAAACATAAAAAATGATATTCGTCCTATTTAGTTTAAAGGCGGCATAACTACCTTTGTAATATGGCAGAAGACCTACAAATAAGCACCTCAATAAGCAAAGAGGAGCAATATCAATCGCTTATACCACAAATTGAAGCACTCATAACTGGCGAGGCGGACCTTATTGCCAACCTCGGCAACATCTGCGCGGCGCTAAAAGAGCAGTTTAAGTGGCTTTGGGTGGGTTTTTACCTGGTAAAAGGCGACGAACTTGTATTAGGTCCATTTCAAGGCCCTGTGGCTTGTACGCGTATTAAAATCGGTCGTGGGGTGTGCGGTACTGCCTGGCAGCAACAACAAATCATCATTGTGCCTGATGTGGAACAATTTTCCGGGCACATTGCCTGCAGTTCAGCTTCGGTCTCAGAGATCGTTCTTCCATTGTTCAATGATGGCGATGTTGTCGCGGTGCTGGATGTAGACAGTGAGCATGCGGCACATTTTGACGGTACAGACGAAAGGTATCTTACCGAAATACTAAAACTGATCAGCTTTAATGAGTAAGATATTTTTGATAGCCGGCATGGGGGCCGATACCCGTATTTATAACAACATAGAACTGCCCGATGATGACGAGGTAATACCCGTAGACTGGATAGAACCGGATGTAAGTGATACTTTAACTACTTATTCGCAAAGACTTATAAAACAATATAATATCACTTATAATTCTATAGTAATTGGCAACTCTCTGGGCGGAATGATGGCCATTGAAATAGCTAAGCTGATACCGCTGAATAAAGTCATCCTGATATCCAGCATTAAGACAATAGACGAAGTACCGGGTTATTTCTCGTTCTTTAAAATGGTACCATTCTTTAAGATAATCCCCGGGAAAGTATTTACTCATTTAGGTGGGCTGATCCGACCGGCGTTCGGCGGCATGTCGCCCCAACAGCTGTGGTTATTTAAGGATATGCTGAGCAAAACATCTCCTGTATTCTTAAAATGGGCCATGGGGGCGGTGTTGAAATGGAAAAACACAACCGTTCCGCCTAATGTTTACCACATTACCGGCGATAAGGATAGAGTGTTTAACTATAAGCTGATAAAAGATGCTACCCTAATAAAAGGCGGAACTCATATTATGATATTTGATAAGGCCAAAGAGATCAACAAAATATTGAAAGGAATTCTGCGTAAAAAATGAAACTGCCTTTATCATTTTACCAACGCGAAGACGTAGTAACAGTGGCCAGGGAGCTATTGGGAAAGTACTTAGTTACCTATATTGATAGTGTAATTAGTGTAGGATATATTGTTGAAACAGAAGCTTATAATGGTGTATTTGATAAAGCCGCGCACAGCTACGGCGGTAAGTTAACTCCACGAACCAAAACCATGTTTGAAGCAGGTGGTGTTGCCTACGTTTACTTATGTTATGGCATACACGAAATGTTTAATGTGGTTGCTTCGGTTGAGGGTGATCCGCGTGCGGTGCTTATTCGCGCCGTTCATCCAACAGAGGGCTTGGAGGCGATGCTATACAGGCGGAATATGTTGGCGTTAAAGCCTAACATCACTTCCGGACCTGGGTCAGTTGCACAGGCCTTGGGTATCAACAGAAAAATAAACGGCATATGTTTACAAAGCGATACGCTTTGGCTGGAAGACAGAGGTTTAAGTTTTGCTGATGACCAGATAGCGGCTGTACCGCGTGTTGGTGTGGCTTATGCTAAGGAAGATGCCCTTTTGCCGTATCGTTTTTTTGTTAAGGGTGATGTCTATGTAAGCAAGCCGAATAAATATTAATAGAGGCCTGAAATGAAAGACTATTCTGTAAACGAGTTTCGGGCCGCCGCTAAGGAAAAAGTCGCTTATACCGCTTAATTTAATGCTTAAAATAGCTTTTGATCCTATTTATGCTCACCCATTGCCGGAGAACCATCGTTTTCCGATGTCGAAGTATGATTTGATCCCGGCGCAATTGCTCCATGAAGGGGTAATAACACCAGATTCGTTGTTTAAGCCTGAAATGGTTGCGGAAAACATCATTTTAGCTACGCATGATGCAGCGTATTGGGAGCAACTAAGGGATTTGACTTTATCTGCAAAGGAGCAAAGGCGCATTGGTTTTCCATTAAACGAGCTTTTGGTGGAGCGCGAACGCCGCATTGCCCGGGGAACAATTGACGGCGCTGTTTACGCTTTAAAGCATGGCGTCGCCTTTAATGTAGCAGGGGGAACGCACCATGCCGGCACCAATTGGGGTGAAGGATTTTGTTTGTTGAATGATCAGGCCATTGCAGCTAGGTATTTATTAAGTAATAATTTAGCCTCCCTCATTTTAATGATCGATTTAGATGTACACCAAGGCAATGGAACGGCGCAGATATTTGAAAATGAACCCAGGGTATTCACCTTCTCGATGCATGGGGCTAATAATTTTCCCTACAGAAAAGAGCGGTCTGATCTGGATATAGCACTAGTCGATGGTACCGGAGATGATGAGTATCTCGGCATTCTCAAGAAAACCTTACCTGAATTGATCAGCAAGCATCAACCCGACTTTATCTTTTATTTATCGGGTGTGGATGTTTTACAAAGCGATAAATTGGGTAAACTAGCTTTAAGTGCGGCGGCGTGCAAGCTTCGTGATGAGTTTGTTTTTAAAACGGCCGTTGCCAATAACATTCCCGTTCAGGTAAGTATGGGAGGGGGGTACTCGCCCCAAATTAAAGATATTGTTGACGCCCATTGCGCGACTTTTAAGGTGGCTAACGACTTGTACTTTTAATCTTGAGCGGCAACAAGTGCGGCCCGGTCGGCCTGGCGATGTTTATGACTGATGATTTTAAACCTAATGTATAACAATATTGCGGATGCCAACAGCCCCAGCGTTAACCCGTACCATACGCCTGACACACCCCAGTCGAAATAAATGCCCAACAACCACCCCAAAGGCAAACCCAATATCCAATAGGCAAAAAATGTTATCAGAGTAGGAATGTTCACGTCACTCATGCCACGTAATATACCCAGGCCTATAACTTGTGTACCATCGAATAATTGGAAAATCGCCGCGATGATAAGCAACTGTGCTGCAACAGCTATAACGGCCTTATCCGAAGTGTAGATCCAGGGCAAAAACGTATTGCCAAATGTAAAAAACAAAGCCGTTATTATCATAAAACCTATTACAACGTGGTAACTGGCATTGGCAGATTTGCGTAATCCCGAATGATCTCGCACGCCAAAATAATTACCCGACTTGATTGCAGCCGCTGCCGAAAGACCGCTGGACATCATGTAGGTAATTGAAGCCAGATTAATAGCAATTTGATGCGCTGCCAACTGCACCAGCCCAATGCTGCCAATAATTACAGCCGCGCCGCTAAATGCGCTTACTTCAAAGCCATATTGCATGGCAACCGGTCCGCCAATGCCTAGTATTTCGCGGCACCTGCGCCAGTCGATGTTTTTGATGGAAAAATGAGTAAGGTATTTTTTGAAATATTTTGAGCGAAAAACGTAGATACCCATTACAATAGCCATTGTGCAGCGGTCAATAAGCGTGCTGTAACCCACGCCAACAATGCCCATTGGCTTTATGCCGAACATACCTTTAACGAATATTATCCCCAGGCAAATGTTAAGCACATTGCCCCATATAGATATCAGCATAGCTTGTTTGGTAAAGCCCAAACCCTCGGCAAACTGTTTAAACGTATTAAATACAAGCATGGGGATGATGGACACACCAAGCAATATCAGGAACGGCTTAGCCTGAACTATTACTTCGGGATCTTGCTTTAGATGATCCAGCGCGTAGGCTGAGCCGGCGGTAATTATGGAGAAGAGTATTATACCGGTTATAACGTTAATAAAAAGACTATTGGATAATAGCAAACCGCACTCCCTGAACTTGCGACGCGCGTTATGCTGCGCTATCAGCGGTGTTGAGCCATAGGAGATACCTATGCCGATCACCATAAAAACAACAAAAATACTGCTGGCCAATGATACTGCAGCCAGGCTCACTGTACCTGCAAAATGCCCCACAATAATACTATCCGAAGCATGCACAAGCGTGTGCCCCAGCTGTGAAATAACTACAGGAATAGCCAACGTAAGGTTATCCCGGTAATGATTACGGTATTTTTTAAAGGTAATTTTCATTTTGCAAACAGCAGACGTTCGCAAAAGTAAACATTATGCGGCGGTATAATATTCTTCCTTTTCGGAAGTATGGATCTTTATTATGCCCGAAAGTGCCAGGTTTACCAATAAGCGCTGGGCCGCGCGGCGGCCAACCTTTATCAGGTCGCACAGCTGCTTAACATCAATGCGCTGGTTGGTTTCTAAATATTCTAGCAGGGTTTTTTCCTTTTCAGAGTAAGAAATAAAAACACCCGTGGCATCGGCAGAGCGTTTCAATACATCAACCACTACTTTACTTGCTAAAACGCTTTTGTCTTTCACCCTTACATATACCCACCATTTACCGTCTTCGGCTAGCGCCGCGTGGGGCTTTAAGGTACTTTCTTCTATGTCGACGATCAACACCAATTTATCGTCAACATAAATCTCTTCAAAGCGTGGTTCAAGGGCCGGGCGAGAGAAGATATGCGCGGCCTTTGTTATCATGTACCGCTCTTCATCCTCAGATTTTACACCTTTAATTGAACCATCATCAGCAACACCAATAAGCAACCGCCCGCCCACGTTATTGGCAAACGACACCATTGTACGGGCAATTTTCTCGCAGCTGGTAATAGTTTTCTTAAAGTCGAGTGTTACACCTTCGCCTTCAAAGATCTGTTTCTTAACGTTCATCAATTCAATTTTCAGCGACCTTGTGAGGCGTAAATATCTGCATCCATCTTTCAGGATTGGTAATTTCTGTAAACCCAAACTGAGCGTAAAGTCCGTGTGCATCAACCGTAGCCAGGCTCCAGCGGCGCAGACCCTGCAGGTCCGGATGGTTCATAATAGTTTGAACAAGCCATTTTGAAAGCCCCTGCTTTCTGAACTCAGGGAGTATAAAAACGTCGGCCAGGTATCCAAATGTCGCTTTGTCCGTAACCACACGTGCAAATCCTATTTGTTTTCCTTCAAAATACACCCCAAAACAAAGGGAATTCTTAATAGAACGCTCTAATTTATCAAACGGTATGCCATTGGCCCAATAGGAATCTTTATCCAGGTAATTGTGAATAAGACCCAGATCCAACAGGTTATTATCTGTAGAAATAGTAAAACCCTTATTAATGAATGCCTCATCATTCATGTACACCTTCTTCATTTGTGGTTTTTATATAGTTTAAATTACGGATGTAAACCTCGCACATCATATTAACACAAACATCGCCGTTGTTATTATAAATAACAATAGGGTAGGCCTTGTTGTATTTTCCCTTTTCGGCTAAAACCTGTTCAACGTCAATTATATCTTCGTTGGATAAGTTAATGTTGAAATTAATTTTAGCATCACTTTTCTTAAGAAAATGTATTTGAGCAGATCGCGACCAAACCGCAATTTTGTAGCCTTTATGGCTCAGCAACTGATGAAATAAAACAGGATAACACACATCAGCAGCCGAAAATATTGTTCCACCAAATATTGACCGGTTATAATTACTGTTAAAGGCACTCTTACTGATCTTCATCTGTAATCCGGTGAAATTCTTATCGATATCTACAACCCATATTCGTTGAAAAAAAAGAGGCGGATAAAACCGCAATGCCCACTTTAACAGGCCGGCCGAGACTAACATTACAGCTAAATATGCAAAAAAATATGTTTAAACTAACAAAATTATAAAATGCCAAACAATAAATTTAAGGAGCGGTTATCTATTTAGTTGATTAATTGATAATTGTAAAAACTGAAATCCTATGAAAAAGCAAATCTTAAGTTTCGCATTCGTCGCGGCACTGATCGGGTCAATTGCAGCGGGCTGCAGTTCCGTTAATGAAACAGTTGGCTCAGATACCACGGCTGTAGATAGCCCATCAACGACTGCACCGCGCGATACGGTGGTAAAAACTGATACAGCCAAGCGCGATACAGTAAAGCCTTAATTCCTCCCTTTAACACATGATTTAATTATTCTCATAATTAACATTATGTTAAGTAACTAATTCTTTTTAAAGCCTGCAAAATACTGCAGGCTTTAAAATATCAGGCTACTTCTCTATTTTTTAGTTTCCAGCTCGTCAATCTTTTTTTGTATCTCATTAGCCTTTGCAGCATTCTGAACACCTATATAGTAGGTCTTTAAATTCTTCCAGGCATCAACCGTGTTAGGCTGCAGTTCAGTGGCTTTTTCTAAATACGGTTTTGCAGCATCAAACTGTGCTTTTGATTTTACCAGAGCAGCATCGTACTCTTTTTGTTTGGCGGCAGGCAATTGCTGCGCAGCATTATAAGTATCAATAGCCGGGTTTAAAATAACATAACCTATATTTAAAACCGCATCAAAATAATTTGGATCTATCTCAATAGCTTTTTTATACATTTCCGCAGCTTTCTCATAATTTCCTGCTTTTTCTTTTTGAAGTGCTGCAATTGTGGCGGCATCTTTAGTTTTAGAAATTTTTACCGCATTAACGTCAGCTGCCTGGCTGTAAGTTAAACCCGCATACATGTATAGGGTTTTGTTCTTCGGGTCATTACTAATAGCAGCTATAATTTTGTCAAGCACCTGTTGTACTTTTCCTGTTTGCAAAGAAATTTCTATTTCTCTTTTACGCAGGTCAGTGTTCGTAGGAAATTTTTGAACAGCTTCTGAAGCAATATTTAAAGCGTTAGTCGTGTCTTTTTCCATTAAATAAATCGAAGACAGATCAAGATATACTTTGTCTTTCTCAGAGAAATTGGTGCCTATCAACTTTTTATATTGATCAATAGCTGCCTTGTAGTTTTTAGCAGCAGCTGCTGAAATACCGGCATAGTAAATCGAAGAGGTATCGCCTTTTGCATATGTTTGAGCTGCCTCAAAAGCTTTATACGCATCATCGTACTTTTTCTCCCTGTAAAAAATGACACCTGCATTCATCTTGCTTTGTGCCAGTGCAGATTCGGCAGACGTTATAAATTTTTCGTTTTCTTTTTTTGTGTCCAGCGCTTTTGCCTTAACAAGAGCCTCTTCTGCAGCACCATAAATAGGTGCTGATGTAGATTCTATGCTGTCGGCCATAGCGGTATGAGCGTAAATAACCGCTCTCAAAGCATAAGTTTCTGGTAATGTTGATGTTTTTTCGTTTTGTGAGGCTTTATCAATAGCTATTTTAGCTTTGCTAAGCGTGCTTTTGACCAAGGGCCCGTTGTTTGCGGCTCTCAGGGCGTCATATGTTTCAAATGCACTTTTTGCATTTGAAAGTTCGCCTTTTTGTGCAAATACCGGTGCTGCAAATAAAATCGCAAGGCCGGTGCTAACAAATAAATTTCTTATTTTCATTTTAGTTACTAATTGGTTAACTGTTTTAATTTATTGTTTATTTTATCTAATTGGGTTCTATTTCTCGTTTGCTTGTATAACAAGCGTAGTACATCTAAACAACTTACGTTATTCGGTGCAATTTCATTCGCTTTTTCCAGCCACATTGCCGCGTAAGCTATTTTTTCGCCCTCTCTCCCATCTCCCTTAGTACTCTGTTTTAAATAAAGCAGGCCCAGGTTAAAAGTGGCATCATATGCTGCACTGTTCAATTCAACGGCTTTAAGGTATAATTGTTCAGCTTTATCGTACTTTCCTAATCTGTCAAAGCAATTTGCTGCAATAAACACAATATCAGGGTTATTTCGATTAATATCAAGCAAACCGGGTAATAATGGCTCTAACGAGGCATAATCCTGTTTATTGTTGTAAATATTAGCGGCATCAAGCAACAGAAAACTATTTTCGGGCAATTTCTTTCTGAAACGTTCTAGTAATTTTATCGCCTTAGCGGTATCACCCACTGCTTTGTAAACTGCCGAGGCCGCCTCTACATGATCGGCCCACAGGCCTTCAGAATCAGGGAGTTTATCATAAAAACTTGCAGCTGCAGGTAAATTCCCCAAGCCTGCGTTTACATAGGCCAGGTACGCATCAAGTGGTTTAAAATCCGGCGCAAACTTTTTAGCCATCAGAAACTGGCGTTGAGCATTAACAATATCTGATTTTACAAGTTGATTAAATCCGCTTCGTATATGAACATTAGCAAGGCAGGTATTTGCAAATGCCAGATCTTTTTCAAACTCACCCTTTTTTTTACGGCTCTCGTTCAACTTATCAATTAACCGCGTGGTTTTAGCTAACAGATTGGGTGGCTGATTAAGTGAATTAAGCGAATCAACATATAAAATTGAGCTGTTTACAACGGCTAGATATACGTTCTTTTCAAAATTGGTCGAATCGTTGTTAACCGCAAATAAACTATCAATTGATTTTTTAGCTGCCGCAAGATATTTTATCTCTTTGTGGTCTTTATAACGGGCAAGGCTGTTTACCACACCCTTTAGCACTTCCGACTGGCAAAAGGCATGGGGTGTGACGAACATTATCAGTAAAACCGAAAAAGTGATTTTACGAATCCTCATTCTATTTATTCCGTTACTTCGCCGGGGTTATCATTGTTATCAACAGCACCTTCCCCTGTATTGTTTTCGCCTGCGTCGCTTGCTTCAGCATTTTCGATCTCGTCATCTTCATCATGCTCTATTTTAGCAACCGAAGCAATTTCATCATTTCCTTTAAGTGTAATTAATCTAACACCTTGCGTAGCGCGGCCCATTACTCTTAATTCACTAACGGCTATGCGTATTATAATACCTGATTTATTGATGATCATCAGATCTTCAGTATCAGTAACGCCTTTTATTGCAACCAGATCGCCGGTTTTATCTGTAACGTTAAGTGTTTTTACACCTTTACCGCCACGGTTGGTAACACGGTAATCATCAATATCAGTACGTTTGCCGTAGCCTTTTTCTGATACCACCAATACCGTTGTTTCAGGGTTATCAATACTGATCATGCCTACAACTTCGTCTTTCTCACCATCTAAAGTAATACCCCTCACTCCTGTCGCGGTACGTCCCATCGGTCTTACTGTCGATTCGTTAAAGCGTATAGCACGGCCAGATTTAAGCGCCATTACAATCTCGCTGGTGCCGCTGGTTAAGTTAGCTTCTAATAATGAGTCGCCTTCGTTTACGTTAATGGCGTTAATGCCATTTGCTCTTGGGCGTGAGTAAGCCTCTAACGATGTTTTTTTGATAACACCTTTACGGGTACACATAATAATGAAGTTATTTTCCAGATAATCTTTATCTTTCAAATTCACCACTTTTATGTACGCCTTTATTTTTTGTTCTTTAGGGATGTTGATAATGTTTTGGATAGCACGTCCTTTTGATGTACGCGATCCTTCAGGTATTTCAAATACACGCAACCAGAAACATTGACCCTGCTCTGTAAAGAACAGCATGTAGTTATGGTTTGATGCTATAAGCAGGTGTTCAATAAAATCCTCATCGCGGCTGTTACTGCCTAATGATCCTTTGCCACCCCTGCCCTGCCTGCGGTACTCGGTTAACGGTGTGCGTTTTATATAACCTTCGTGCGATATGGTTATTACAACGTCCTCATCTTCAATAAAGTCTTCCGACTGCATTTCGGCCGATGAGTGAACTATCTCAGTTTTACGCTCGTCGCCGTATTTTTCTTTTATCTCTAACAACTCATCTTTGATGATCTGCATACGCAAACCTTCATCGTTTAGTATGGTATTCAGGTGGGCTATCAACTTCATTAAGCCCTCGTATTCATCTTTGATCTTATCACGCTCAAGGCCGGTTAACCTGCGCAACGTCATATCCAATATGGCGCGGGCCTGCAGATCAGAAAGTCCAAATTGGCTTATCAAGCCTTCGCGGGCCTCGTCAGGTGTTTGCGATGCACGGATAAGTTTAATAACTTCATCCAGGTGATCCAGCGCTATTAATAAACCTTCTAATATATGGGCACGTTTTTCAGCTTCAGCTAACTCAAATTTGGTACGCCTAACCACTACCTCGTGTCTGTGCTCAACAAAATGATGGATCAGATCCCTCAAATTAAGCATCATAGGCCGCCCATGAACAAGCGCTATATTATTTACGCTGAACGACGTTTGCAGTGAGGTATATTTAAACAAATTGTTTAAAACAATAGCAGCATTTGCATCACGACGGATCTCATAAACTATACGGATACCTTCGCGGTTTGATTCATCACGAATTGCAGATATACCTTCCAGCTTCTTTTCGTTAACAAGGTCGGCAGTACGCTCAATCATGTTGGCTTTATTTACCTGGTAAGGTATCTCGCTAACAATAATGCGCTCGCGATCGCCGCCACCATAAGTTTCGATTTCTGCACGGGCACGTATTACCACACGACCACGACCTGTTTCCAGCGCTTCGCGGGGACCCTCGGTGCCATAAATTATAGCGCCTGTAGGAAAATCCGGGCCTTTTACATATTGCAACAGTTCGCTTATTTCTATGTTCCTGTTGTCTATTAAAGCTATAGTGGCATCAATAATTTCTGACAGGTTGTGCGGTGCCATGTTAGTGGCCATACCTACCGCGATACCTGACGCACCGTTAACCAACAGGTTAGGGAATTTTGCTGGTAAAACGGTCGGCTCTTCTAACGAGTCGTCAAAATTGAGCTGAAAGTCAATGGTGTCTTTGTTTATATCAGCCAACATCTCTTCGGCCATCTTCTCTAACCTTGCCTCGGTATAACGCATTGCCGCAGGGTTATCACCGTCAATGGTGCCGTAGTTACCCTGGCCCTCAACCAGAGGGTAGCGAAGGCTAAAGTCCTGTGCCATACGTACCATGGTATCATACACAGACGAGTCGCCGTGCGGGTGATATTTACCCATTACCTCACCCACAATACGGGCCGATTTTTTGTAGGGCTTATTGTTGTTAAGGCCCAGGTCAAGCATGCCGAAAAGCACGCGCCTGTGTACCGGCTTTAAGCCATCGCGTACATCAGGTAGGGCTCTTGATACGATAACCGACATTGAATAATCAATGTACGCCGATCGCATTTCTTCATCAATATTTATCGAAATTATTTTGTCTTCTTGATTGTTATTATCGTTCTCTGTTCCTTCAGCCATTTTATTTTGTTAGAAAGTTTCTTCAATAAATTTAGGGTGCGTAGCACGGTTTTTCATACGACCTGCGAAGTTAAGAAAATAGTTGGTTTATCTCATCCAAATTAGTAACAAATTAGGTGTATAAACGGGCGTTTACCTAATCTATTTTACTTTTTTCCAATAGTCCTCAACTTCTATTCCGTTGGGTAATTTACCCTTTAAAAAAAGCGTATCGTTTTTTATGGTATAACGGTAGCGGATGATCTTTCCTGTTAATACTGAGGGCTCTAAACTGTAGGTTTGTGTTTCAAAACACGAATCTTTTTTAAGCGAATAGCCGCCTGCTTCGTACCTTACTGGCTTCTCCCCTTTTTCCAGCAAAAAAGCCTCAAATTTATCTTTGGTATATTTTCTTTGTTGTGAAAATCCATCGGGAGCAGCATAAAATTTTCCTTTGCTTATGCCACCCGCATATTGCCATGTACCTTTTAGGGAAGATACCTGCGCAAACGAAGAAAAGATGAGCAAGGCTGCAACTACATAGATCAGCTTTTTCATACTACACCCAGTTTATTCCTTTTTTTAGCAGTGAAAGAGTTTTCTCTTCATCGCTGCCGGTTTCGGCCTGATAATTATAAACCCACTTTGCAGTTGGTGGCAAGCTCATTAAAATTGATTCTATACGACCATTAGTTTCCAATCCAAATTTTGTGCCTGCATCATACACCAGGTTAAATTCAGCATACCTGCTGCGGCGCAGGGATTGCCATAACTGTTGTTGTTCGCTATAAAGTTCATTTCGATGGCGGTTAACTAATTCCGAATAAATTGGCGCAAAAGCCCGGCCCAACGCCTTTGAAAATTCAAAGATGGTCTCCAGACGTATATGTTCATTATCTACAAGCTTATCATAAAATATACCGCCTATGCCGCGTGTCTCCTCCCGATGTTTTATGTAGAAGTAATCGTCGGCCCAGGTTTTAAAACGGGTATAAAAGTCGGCATTGAATTTGTCGCAAACGGCTTTTAGCGATTGATGAAAAAAACGCGCGTCATTCTCAAAAACGTAATGTGGTGTAAGATCAATTCCACCTCCAAACCAGCGCACTGGGTCTGCCCCGTCCATTGTTGATGGCATTTCAAAGTACCGTATATTCATGTGGATGATAGGTACCAGCGGGTGATTAGGATGGATCACTATAGATACGCCGGTAGCGAAAAAATTATCGCTATCAACCTTAAGCGCTTTTTTCATCACCTCGGGTAGATTGCCGTAAACAGCAGAAAAATTGACGCCGCCTTTTTCGAGAATGTTTCCGTTTTGAATAACCCGCGTGCGGCCACCGCCGCCACCTTCGCGCTCCCAAATCTCTTCCTCAAATTTGCTCTTTCCATCTAAACCTTCAAGCGCCAGGCATATTTCGTCCTGAATTGCCTGATAGTCGGCCGTTATCTGTTCCTTAGTAATCATCGGCACAAAAATGCGGTTATTTTGCTAGAGACGCAAAACTTTGTAGATGGCAATTATATATCTTCCTCGATATAATTTAAATCCTTACCAAAAGTTTCTTTAAGCTGACTCAATGAAAATAATGACAAGGCGGTAAGAATACCCATCATGATATAAGCTGCGCTGATCATGCCGTAATTGCCCTTAAAGTAAACAAAAGCCCAGGTAATTGGGATAAGTGCCCCGCGTACAAAATTAGGAACTGTGGTGGTGACAGTTGCCCGCAGATTAGTACCAAACTGCTCGGATGCAATAGTAACAAAGGTGGCCCAGTATCCAACGGTGCATCCCATAAAGAAACAGATCCAAACAAATTGTGAGCTATCCAGACCTGACGACGTTAAGTAAATTACAACACTTACTATTGATATCAACAAAAATACCAGCATAGTAAGTCGTCTGGAGCGTGTTGCCTGCGCCAATAAACCTGCAGCCACGTCTCCTACCGATATGCCAATATAGGTATATAAAATCCCGTCGCCGGCACTAAGTGCTTCTTTTGCATGCAGTGCTATACCAAACTCAGGTGATAGCGTAACCAATATACCAACAACAAACCACAATGGCGCGCCTAATAATATGCAGTATAAATATTTAAGAAATCGCTCGCGATTGGTGAATAAACTGAAGAAATTGCCTCTGGAAACACTACTTTTTTCTGCCTGCTTAAACATACCCGATTCAAAAGTGCCTGCACGAAGCAACAATAATAATATACCTAAACCACCGCCAACAAAATATGC
>CBFGNU010000085.1:0-13519 GCA_965650195.1 uncultured Mucilaginibacter sp.
AACTAAAGTATACATACTAATTATGGTTATGTTTTCTAAATTCTTCCGGTGTAACGCCGGCTTGCTTTTTAAAGAATTTGGTAAAGTAAGAGTTGTCAGCAAAATTTAACTGATCGGCTATTTCTGCAACAGAAAGCTCGCGGTTTATCAGTAATCGCTTAGCCTCAAGCGCTATCCTATTACGTATTACCTCGCCTGCCGGGATGCCCAACATGGTATTACACAGCGCATTTAAATGGTTGGGCGTTATATACAACAACTCGGCATAATCTTTAGGCAGCTTTAGTGTAGTATAATTTTTCTCTATTAATTTCTGAAAATTACGGAGTAGTGTATAGTTATACGCCGGAACATTATCATGCTGATTACTAAGCCTTGATACAGCAATAAATAATTTTAATAATATCGCCCTGATCATATCCGCCTTTAAGGGCCGCTTACTTTCATTTTCACTTAAAAGCTCTTCAAATCCGTTAATTATAGTTGGCTGAATGTCGGCAGGAATGTCAATAACTGAATCAGACACTATGCCTGAAAAGAAAGGTAGCTCATCTAAATAACCCGCCTTAAGCAAAAATGATTGAAAAAATGCACCCGAAAAATTGATAATGTAGCCATCAACCTTTCCCTCGAAATTCCAGTTATGCACCTGCCCCGGCACCATAAAATATATTTGATGCGGCTTTACAGCAACATACTCAAAGTCAATTGTCTGCGATCCGCCCCCTTGCGTAAAATACACCAGGTGATAAAACGAATGCTTATGTGGGATAAATAGGTTTTTATGAACGGCCAGATACTCCGCAAACCGGCTTATCAATATATCGTCCTGACTGTTATTGGTCAGGCTGCAAATGTCGTATACCGGTATATTGCTTTTCATAATTCAAATTTAAGGGATAATTACCGCTTTAAATGGCGCTATTTATGGGAGTTGTGGTACTTTTTACTGATTTGCATTAATTGAAAATAGTTATACGACGAGGATGTTAAACTATTTATGCTGTGAAAGGCAACCTTTATTCCGTTTTAGCCGTGATTAGCTTAGTATCAAATTATAACTGAATTAGAAGAGCTATTCAAATGGAAAGAGAAGAATTTTTATCAAAACTGGGTATTGGTGTATTGGCCGTTTGTACTGGCTGTGGGTTCGCAAGCTGTGGCGGCAGCAAAAACAGTGATCCGGCTCCTTCAGGCGGCACGCCTCCACCTGCATCAGGATCAGGCACCGTTTTTACTGCCGACCTTAATTCAGAGGTAACCGCGGTTGGCGCTTCTAAAGCAAGTGGTGGCGTCATTTTGGCCAGAATTGCAGCGGGCAATTTAGCTGCTTCGTTCACGGCGGTTCAAATTGCCTGCACGCACGAAGGCACAAACATTGGCTACAGCGCGGCACAAAGCAAATTTATTTGCCCACTGCATGGTAGCGAGTTTAGCCAAACAGGAACTGTAATTACCGGCCCTGCAGTAGTGGCGCTCAAAAAATATACGGTTAGTATCAGTGGCACAACCCTTAGTGTTGTAGCCTAACACAAGAGGTTTATTGGCACGTCTTTGGTGTTTTGATTAGCGATGTATTGGCGGCAGAAAACGCCCAATACATCTAGGAATATAACATGAATGGCACTATAACTCCCCATTTATCGTTATATTCATTTCAAAACAGCCTTTTTAAGATGAAACAATTACGCCTATATTCCATTTCAATTTTAATTGTATTAGCGGCAGTGATGCCGGCCTGCAAAGCCAAAAAAATAGCGCAGCCTGCGCCGGTTGTCGAAACTTTTCCACCTGCGCCTGTATCAAAGCCGACACCTGCACCGGTTGTTGCAACACCTGCTCCTGTGTCACAACCCGCACCAACGCAGGCGCCCGCCCCACCTGACTACAACTTTGCTAACATCCAGTTTGAGTTTAACTCGGGTATATTAAAGACTCAGTCTTATCCTTCGATGGACCGCGCTGTTGCCGAGATGAAGAAAGACCCATCGGCAAAGTTTGTTTTGAATGGCAATGCATCTGCCGAAGGCACACCCGAACATAACATGGCGCTTTCTGTAGAGAGAGCCAACGCTGTGAAAACCTATTTGGTTAACAGCGGCATAAATGCCGATAATTTACGCACTGTAGGAAACGGCGAAAGCAAACCTGTCGCTGATAACACTACCGAAGCCGGTCGTGCCCTAAACCGCAGGGTAGAAATAAAAAAGACTGAATAGCTTATTATCTGATAAACAAAATAAGCGATGGATTTTGAAACCCATCGCTTATTTTATGCTTGTTGAAAAGCCTTATATAAACATGTTCAACACCAATACGCCTACGAGTCCTAAAACCGAAACCAGTGTTTCCATTAGCGACCATGATAAGAATGTCCTTTTCATATCCAGGCCAAAGTATTCTTTAAATACCCAGAAAGAGGTATCGTTAACGTGCGAACAAAATAAGCTTCCGGCCCCAACTGATAGTACCATTAGGTTCGGGTCAGCATGGGTAGTTTGCATCAGCGGAAAAACAATTCCGGCAGCTGCAAGGCCGGCAACCGTTGCAGGACCAAGGCACACCCTCAGAATAGCTGCAATCAGCCATCCTAAAAGCAGGGGTGGCATATTTAACGTTTGCAAGCCGGCAGCTATCTGGCTGCTTACACCTGTATCCAGAAATACCTGCTTCAAAATGCCCGCGCTACCTATTATAAGGAGTATAAGCGATATCTCTTTTATCGCATCGGCGTAAACATCCATTACTTGTTTTAAAGTACGGCCGGTGCGGATACCCAAGGTGTAGGTAGCTATCAAAATGGTTTCAACCATCGCTATATTAGGATCCGCCAGGAAACGTGCAAGATTTTGTACTTGTGGATTACCTCCCGAAAAATTAACTACCAGTGTACCTAGCCCTATCAATAAAACAGGCAACAACGATGATAAGATACTTGTGGCAAGGCCAGGTAAGTTTTCTTCGGGAACATCCTCGGCAACCAGCGTCATTGTAGAGTTTGATTTAATGCCACGCAATGTTTTGGCAAACAGCGGTCCTGCTATAATTATAGTCGGGATGGCTATAATAAATCCGTACAGAAACACCTTAGCTATATCCGCCTGAAACTGTACCGTTAGCGCCATCGGCGAAGGATGCGGAGGTAAAAAACCGTGCATAACAGACAAGGCCGTAAGCATTGGGATACCTATGTAAACCAATGGCAGTTTATATCGCGCAGCTACCGAAAAAATGATAGGGATCAGCAAAAAGAAACCCACGTTGTAATACAATGGAATACCTACTATAAGGCCGGTTAAGCTCATGGCCCAGGTAATGTACTTTTCGCCGAAGGCGTTACGCATTGATGTAGCTATGCGCTGCGCGGCTCCGCTTGCACCAACCAGTTTACCCAGCATACCACCCAACACTATCACCACTACTAACGAGCCCAGCATATCGCCTATGCCCTTGTTAATTGTTTTGGGCACTTGCTCAAGCGGCATCCCCAGCAGTAAGGCCGCCATAACAGAGACGATGATAAACGTAAGGAACACGTTCATTTTTGCCCAGGTAGTTAACACTATGAGGGTACCTATACAAAGAATAAGAATAAACACTAACATAATTTATAATTGGTTTAATATGGAAAAACGGAGAGAACTTTGCTGCCCTCTCCGTTTTATATGCCATTAAAAGCCCATCCCTTAATAGCTTGTGATGTTTGCTTTAGTGCGAGTCCCTGGTAACTTTTGATCCGGAGCAGCCAACAAGGAAATCAAGATCAGCACCTTTGTCGGCCTGTTGCACTGTGTCTATGTACATTTTCACATAACCACGTTCGGCCATTGCAGGCGGTGCCTGCCACACTTTACGGCGGGCTTCCAGTTCTTCGTCTGATACTTCCAGCTGGATCAGTTTTTTAGGCACATCCAATGTTATCATGTCGCCGTTTTCTACCAAACCGAGGTTACCACCTATGGCAGACTCAGGCGATACGTGCAGGATAACGGTACCAAAAGCAGTTCCGCTCATGCGGCCGTCTGATATCCTTACCATATCGGTAATACCCTTATCCAATAGTTTTTTTGGTAAAGGCATGTTGCCCACTTCGGGCATGCCCGGGTAACCCACAGGGCCTACCGTTTTAAGCACCATTACGCAGGTCTCGTCAATATCCAAAAGCGGATCATCAACACGAGCGTGGTAGTCTTCAATATTCTCAAATACCACAGCGCGACCGGTATGCTGCATTAGCGCAGGTGTAGCGGCAGATGGTTTTATAACACAACCGTTTAGCGCCAGGTTACCTTTAAGCACGGTTGTGCCGGCCTCAGGTATCAATGGCTCATCGAAAGTATAAATAACGTCGCTGTTATATATGGTGCCGCTATTTGCTATATTTTCTGCATGAGTTTGACCCGTAACTGTTATTGTACCCATGTGCAGCTCAGACTGTATTTGTTTTATGATAGCAGGTAAACCGCCGGCATAGTAAAAATCTTCCATCAGGAACTTACCCGACGGCATCAAGTTTAACAACAATGGCATTTTTGAGCCAAGGTTATCAAAATCATCAATGTTAAGATCAATACCTACACGACCGGCAATGGCTGTTAAGTGGATAACAAAGTTAGTTGAACCACCAACGGCCGCGTTTATCTTAATAGCGTTTTCAAAAGCTTCGCGGGTTAATATTTTGGAGATACGCAGATCTTCTTTAACCATCTCAACAATACGGCGACCGGATAGCTGGGCTATTCTTTTCTTACGGGCATCAACAGCAGGGATAGCCGCCATGCCGCTTAACGACATACCCAAGGCTTCAACCATAACTGCCATGGTTGAGGCTGTACCCATCGTCATACAATGACCCGGGCTGCGCGACTGGCAGCTTTCTGCCTCGGCAAACTCGTCGTAGGTCATTTCGCCGGTTTTTAGCTTATCGTTAAATTTCCATAAGGCCGTGCCTGAGCCAATATCCTCGCCCTTAAACTTGCCGTTAAGCATTGGGCCGCCTTGCACAACAAGTGTAGGCAAATCAACGCTGGCAGCACCCATTAGGGTTGATGGGGTAGTTTTATCGCAACCGGTTAACAGCACAACGCCGTCAATAGGGTTACCGCGGATAGACTCTTCAGCATCCATACTTGCCAAATTGCGGAAAAGCATGGCAGTAGGCTTCAATAAAGTTTCGCCTAACGACATGATAGGGAACTCAACCGGGAAACCGCCGGCCTCTAACACACCACGGCGAACGCTTTCGGCAATATCGCGCAGGTGGGCGTTACAGGGGGTAAGTTCAGAGTAGGTGTTACATATACCAATTACGGGGCGGCCATCAAACATATCCTCGGGCATGCCCTGATTTTTCATCCAACTGCGGTACAGAAATCCCATTTTATCCTTTGTGCCAAACCAATCGGCACTGCGAAACTTGCTCATAAAAATTCTTAGTATGTTGTGCTTGTATAATACCCAACCACCTGCCTTGATAATCAGGCACTACGTAGATCAAATAATTTTAGTACGCTCGGTGGTTAATGGGCTGCAAAGTAATAAATCTTTTATTTAAAACATTCAAAAAAGTACAATTTTGAACGTGAATCCGTCATCGCAATAATCTTGTTACACTCTTAATTACTGGGCTTTAATAACATAGTACTAGCTAAAGGATATATGTTCTTTTTACACCAGCGGCGGATTTTGAACTTTCGCGTATCTCATGTCCCACCAGTGTTCCAAAAAATATAAAGCCTCTAATTTTTCCAAATGACGATGAAGGAACTAATCTTTTGATTAGTAAGCTTTTAACTTTTCACCCCGAAACACTTTGGAACACTTTGAAACTACTTATAAGTCAGTAAAGTTAGCTGTAAATTGCTTTTAAGTAGCTGATAATGAAAATATTGAAGAGATTTTAGATTTTTGACTAAAAGTGGAACAGTTTGGAACAGCAAATCAACCAATTTGGAACACCTGTTTTAGGACTACTGACAAAACAGTGTCACCATTTGCTGTAAAAACACTGCGTACCTTGCATAAAAACAATAAACAATGGATCACAGATACGCAGCACTCTACCCATCACGACCGGCAGAAATAGAATTGATACGCGACATGGCGCGCGGCGCTTTAACATCTAAACAGAAAAAACAACTGGAGCGGGAAATACCCCAACCGCAGCCCGTAAGCAAGGATGCCTTCATCATTAAGCAGGCGGCCGACTGGCTAAAGCCCAATCCCATAGCTTCATCGCCCGACAAACTTTTTGGTGATTTTTGGTACCGGGGAGAGTTGTGCATTTTGTTTGCCGATACTAACGTAGGCAAATCAATTTTAGCTGTGCAGATTGGCAACGCCCTGAGCGGCGGCGAGCCGGTGCCCGTGTTAGGGGCAAACCTGCCGCCCGAAAAGGTTTTGTATTTTGATTTTGAACTGAGCACCGAGCAGTTTGAGTGCCGCTACAGCAGTCGGCTAAGCCCTTACACGTTTAACAGCAACTTTTACCGCGTGGTGCTTAATCCTGATGCCGAAGGCGAGCACAAGTTTAAAAACTATGCCGACTACATGTATAACGCGCTCGAAAACATCATCATTACTACCAAAGCAAGCACCCTTATTTTAGACAATATTACCTGCCTGCGCAGCAGTACCCACGCTGCCGAAAACGCCATTAAACTGATGCGCAACCTGCAGACCATTAAAAACAGGTACGGCCTGTCTGTACTAGTGTTGGCGCATACACCAAAGCGCGATAATGCCCGGCCCATAACCCGTAACGACCTGCAAGGCAGTAAAATGCTGATCAATTTTGCTGATAGCGCCTTTGCCCTGGGCGAGAGCCAAACCACCCCGCAGCTGAGGTATCTTAAGCAGATAAAACAACGCAGCGGCAGAGAACACTATGGAGCTGCCAACGTTTGCCTTTGCAACATAGTAAAGCCCGGCAATTTTTTACAGTTTGAATTTATCGGCTATGATGACGAGACCACCCACCTGATGCACCATAAAGAACAGCAACTGCGCAATAATGAAGAAAAGGTTACCCGCCTGCACGATCAGGGCATAAGTATACGGGCCATTGCCGTGCAAACGGGTTTGTCTGTTGGTACGGTGTTTAGGATGGTGAAAAGGTTGGGGAAGGGGTGATCAAGGGAGCGGGGTTAATGCATTCTTCCGCACGCGTCATTGTGTGGGGGTGGTGAGCCGAAATTATTAATTGCTGATAACTTTATATTTATGAATTCTTTCGGAAGCTCCGCGAGGCTTTTTTATTTCAGGTGTGGTTCATACCTTTAAATACAATTATAACCAACATGCCTAACTTTAAAATCACGGTTAAGATAGCCATAGTGGCTGTTAACTTTTTGTTTGTCAATTCATTTGTTAAGGCCCAAACGCTGGTGGCCCCGCCCCTTAATGATCCCAAATGGTATTACCCCTACGAGCCATTCCGTATTGCGGGTAATCTATATTATGTAGGTACTTATGACTTGGCCTGCTATCTAATTACTACACCGCAGGGAAATATTTTGATAAATACGGGCCTGGCATCACAAACGGAAATGATACGTGAGCATATTGAAAAATTAGGCTTTAAGTTTAGTGATATTAAGATATTGTTAGCCACCCATGCCCATTGGGATCATGTTGCAGGTATGGCTGATATTAAAAAAGAGACCAATGCCAAAATTTGGATAAACGAGCATGATGCCCCTGTATTGGCTGATGGCGGTGCGTCCGACTATGTTTTTGGTAGTAAGGGGCCTACTTTTAAAGCAGTTAAAGCGGATGGAATATTACATGAGCACGATACCATAAAATTGGGTGGCATGAAAATAGTTGCTTTGCGTACGCCCGGGCATACCCTGGGTGCCAACAGCTTTTTGTTTGATGTAAAGGATGATAAGCGCACTTACCGGGTTATTATAGCCAATATGCCTACCGTGTATGATGATGCCAATGTACATGGAATGGCTACTTATCCTAATATTGATAAAGACTATAAGTACACTTTTGATCTGTTAAAAAAGCAACAGTTTGATCTGTTCCTGTCTTCGCATGCGGCACAGGTTAACATGCATGCAAAGCATAGGCCGGGTGATCCCTATAACCCCGATGTATTTATTGACCGTAAAGGCTATGATGCTGCTATAGCGAATTTTGAAAAGTTATATCAACAGAAATTTGGACAAAGATGAAAAACGAAATTGGCACTAAAGAAAATCCAACCGCGTTAAAAACGCCACTTTGCTGGCGCACGCGTGCCGCGTGTGACAAAAATTAGTTAGTGTTCGTTCGGTAAGGGAATGAGACAGTTTGCAACAACCGAACGCTTCGTTAACCACAAGCGGGACGCTTGCGGGAGCGAGGAGAAATAAGATACAGACTAAATTTCTACGTCAGAAACCCCATCAGTTTCTAACCCATCAACTATGTTCCTTTCAGTTTGATTTACTAAGAGGGGATAATAGGATACACAACCGTCGTACTCAAATAAGGCGGCACTACAGGTATAGCAATGTAGACTCCCTTTGTCTACCTTTTCAATAGGTCGAGATGTAATAATATGCTTTGAACCGCAAGCGGAGCATACAATGTGCATTTTTCCCATAAGGACAGTATCAGCAAAAAAACAAATGAATATGTAAACTGGAACAGCAAGGCCACGAAAATGTTTTCGACAAATGAAAAAAAGTTAACCGACAATTACGCCGCAAATTTGTGCGTATTTGGCAGTCGTAGTTCGTTGCCGTAAATACTAAAGCTTTGACAACTTTCTAAAAGTTGTCAAAGCTTACTCCAATGAGCAAAATAACCACCCCCTACTCCGTCTTCAAACTCTGCATCGGATTAACAACAGCCGCTTTTATAGCTTGAAAACTAACCGTAATTAAAGCAACTGTCAGAATAACGAATCCGGAAAGGGCGAAAATGAGCCAGCTCAGGTCGATCCGGAAAGCAAATTCTTGCAGCCATTTATGGGTGATCAAATAAGCTACCGGGAAAGCGGCCAGCAGCGCGATAACAATGAGTTTAAAGAATTCTTTGGATAACATGGCAGTTATTCTGGCTACCGAAGCGCCAAACACCTTCCGGATACCAATTTCCTTTGTGCGCTGGGCGGCAGCAAACGCGCTTAACGCGAATATGCCCATCAGCGCTATTATGGTGGATATTACCGACAACATAATGGTCATTTTACCCAGCGTTTCGTACCGTTCCAAAAGTTTGGCAAAGCTTTCGTCCAACCACGAATAGGTTAGCGGGAAACCCGGTTCAATAGCTTTCCACTGGTTCTGTATAGCCGCGGTGGCAGTTGCCGCGTTGCGCCCGTTAACCCTTACTAATACGGCACGGTAAGGGCCTAACATGCCCCGACTGGCGCCAATGGCATATACTTCGGGCGCTACAACGGCATTGTACCCGGCTACATTATTATCCTTTACCACGCCAATAATATTATAATCGCGGTTAAGTATACGCGCCGTTTTATCAAGCGGGTTCTTATAGCCTATATTACGTGCAGCTGTCTCGTTGATAACCGCCGAGTTAACCGTATCGGCTGAATAAGCACGCGAAAAATCACGACCGGCCGAAAGCTTTATATTCAGTACTTTAAAGTAATCAAAATGGATATAGTCAAACGTCATTGGCAATTCTTTGCCGTTAGCCGTCGCGGTATTTTTACTGGCCAAAGACGGGGCTCCCGGATAAAAATCGGTTACGGCAACCACTTCCACTCCCGGCACGCGCGATAGCTGATCTTTTATAAAATCGATCTTTTGGTCAGGCGATTCATGATAGAGCAAACTGTTGTTCTGCGGCTTTAACACTAATACGTGCGATGTTGAAAAGCCCGGGTCCTTTGAATTTAGATAGTTAAGCTGCTTATAAATAACTACCATGCAAATAATAAAACAGGTGGATATGCCGAATTGCAGCACTACTAATCCGTTTCTTAATAACCTTCCCTTTATGCTTTTAGTGATCTCGCCTTTAAGCACCTTCACCGGCTTAAACGACGACAATATAAAGGCGGGATATGCGCCTGATACCACGCTTACCAGTATCACCATTAAAACAAGTTGACCCAGCAATACAAAATTCTCCGTTGGCAGCAGGCGGTTAAAAAAAGCAAGCTGCAAATGGAACGCGGTGTTGATCCAGTAAACCGCAACTTTAGCTAAGATCAAGCCCAAAAGCAGTGCTATCAGGCATTGAATTAATGATTCAGCCAAAAACTGTTTCATTAGCTGGAACCGTACCGCCCCCAGCACCTTTCGCATTCCGGCTTCTTTGGCGCGTTTGCCGGCGCGCGCTATTGAAAGATTGGTATAGTTTATACAAGCCAATAAAACGATCATTATAGCGGCGATGGAAAAGAATATAATAGGTTTATTATTTCCTGCCTGCGTATTTAACAAGGGATGATTTTCGGCCGCGTCGCTATAGGATGATGCTTTGGGCGACAAGTGGATGGTAGATACCGGTTCAAAAAAAACGTCGTTAATAGTTAGGTTCGAATTCTCTTTTAACCACTGCTCCTTGTTATCGCCCGGCGCGCTTATTTTGGGATTAGCAGATACTGACCTTGCGTAAGTACCGGCAACCAAGCCGTTTATCATTGCTGCTTTGGCCTTTGCCGAAAGGGCCTCGATGGAAGTGTTTGGCTTTAGCAAAGCGTAGGTAAAATACACACCTGCTCCCCAATTAAGGTTTTTGTTAAAAGAAGAGAAGCAAATATTAAAATCAAGATGCGAAGGTCCGGTTGGCTCAAAAACCCCGGAAACTGTATAAAGCTTGCCACCATTTAATGTAAGCGTTTTACCCACGGGATCCATGTCCCCAAAAAACTTACGACTGGTTTCTAAACTTATAACTGCCTGGTCGGGCTGTTGCATGGCGTTTGCTACGCTGCCATAAACAAACTTATAAGGAAACACATTAAAGAAAGTGCTATCGGCGCTTATTAACTTATTTACGTAGAGCTGTTTATCGTTGGCAGATATCAGGCCTTTATCCTTATCGTACACACGGGTTACGGTTTCAATTTCGGGGCAGTTGGCTGATAGATCAGTACCTAAGGGATATGGTGTCCAGATACCGGTAAAGGTATCGCCCCCGGTATAGGTTTGGGCCATGTCTATGCGGTATACACGCTTTAGTTGCTTGTCCCATTTATCAAAACTATTTTCGCGATTAAAATATAGCAAGGCCACAATAAACGTAGCAAGGCCAAAAGCCAAACCGGTAATATTAAGTAAAGTATAACCCTTATTTCGTTGGATATTTCGCCAGGCAATTATAAAGTAGTTCTTTAGCATAATAATTTTTGATTGAAACCACTATCCTAATATAAAAACAAGTCCGTTTATATAACTATTTGTTATACAGAAAATTAGGTATAAAATACATAGTACTTATTGTTCAGTTTCGATACAATAAATGTTCGGTTTTGGTACAAGCCTTTTTTAGTTGGCAGTGTGCAGTGGCAGTGTGCGGTTGGTTTTTTGCCGACTTGGCCGCAGGCAACGCCCCTTTTATTTACCGCGGATCATTCCAAAACTTATTTCTCCAGTTAATTTGTTCTGCCGGGGTTAAAAATGTCCAGGCTACAATGCGACTTACTTTTTGGCCATGTGCCATGGTAATGGTTTTAACATCAACCGCGTTAACATTTTTTAAAGCTTTGTAAATAATGGGCAGCGTGGTTTTTTTTGATACCAGGGTTGAGAACCATAAACATTGCTGCCCAACCACGGTGCTTTGCTCCACCATACGGCGGATAAACCCTGCCTCGCCGCCGTAGCACCAAAGCTCGGTTTTTTGTCCGCCAAAGTTTAGCGCTGTTGCCTGCTTGTTAAAACCTAATTTCTTCCACTTGGTGGCTGTAGAGATCTGTGCCTCCTGCAAGGATGCGTGAAACGGCGGGTTACACATGGTGAGGTCAAAACCCTCGTGCTTTTTAACCATGCCCGCAAATATGTGCGACTTGTTGGCTTGCAACCTGAATTCTATCTTATCCTTAAACTCCGGATTCAAGGCAACAATATTTTCTGCCGACGCAATAGCAACAGGGTCAACATCGGTACCAACAAATTGCCAGTCGTACACGTGGCTGCCAATTAACGGATAAACACAATTGGCACCCATGCCAATGTCTAACACCTGTATTTTTTCGCCTGTGGGTATTTTCCCGTTATTAAGTTCGGCCAATATATCAGCCAGATAATGAACATAATCAGCCCGTCCCGGTATCGGTGGGCATAGGTAGCCTTCGGGGATATCCCAATGGGCAACGCCGTAAAAATGCTTTAACAATGCTTTGTTTAAAGCTATAACTGCTTCCGGGTTACTAAAATCTATCGTTTCATCATTATATTGATTTAATGATACAAACGCTTTTAACCGCGGACTGCTTTTGCAAAGTTGTTTAAAATCATACCCCGCCCTGTGACTATTGCGTGGGTGCAGGTTTTCCTTTTCCGTGATTTGTTTGTTCGGCTCTGACGACATTTTTTATTTTCTTTTGCGAAGGTCGGCATTCTTATTAAAAAAGCAGTCAGAAAAAATTGGAAGAGCTTTGGTAGTCTCGCTAAGGCAAAACTTTATTAAAGGCAATTACGTATAAATAAACATGACATTTTAAAAGCCAGCATCAATAATACATGCCCTTACGTTGTCATTTTATAGTTGTACTATGAGATGATTTTTTTGCAGCCTTACCTATGATGCCATTCTTTAAGAAAAAACTGCGCGATATAACAATCGCCCGGAAATTATATTTTACTGTCGGGACAATGGCGTTTCTGATAGTATTAGAGCTGTGTACCCTTTGGTTTGCCGTTGGTACGTTATCGTCCGTTAGGGCTTTTGTAAATGGCGAGGCGTTGTGGTCAAAGGCCCAGAAAGATGCCGTTTACACTTTATTTCATTACGCCAATTCGCACAATGAAAAGGATTTTCAGGCATTTCGCGAGTATTTAAAGGTTCCGCTTGGCGATAACAAAACCAGATTGGAACTTTCAAAAGCAGATCCCGACCTGGAAGTTGCGCGTAAGGGATTTATTGAGGGCCGCAACGCTCCCGAAGATGTTGACGGCATGATCTCGCTTATTACCCGTTTTCATAGCATATCCTATCTTAATAAAGCTATTGGTGCCTGGGGCGATGCCCAACTGCAGATGGACCAACTAATTGTTCTGGGCGATAAGCTGCATGATGTGATCAGGTCTACACCATCATCCCATGAAAAGATCAACAAACTGACGGCGGAGGTTGGTGAGCTGAACAGGAAAGTCACCCTGTCCGAAGATGAGTTTTCTTACACGCTTAGCGAAGGGGCACGGTGGCTGGAAGATATTGTGTTGCGGGTGTTATTAACCCTATCACTCACCATCGGCACAACCGGCATATTGATAACAATTTCGGTAAGGCGTGGGGAGTCGAAGAGGACGGGCAGTTCGCCGGCCGCCTCGACGACGGCGGGCAGACAGTTGAGGGCGGGGAGGCCGCCATTGGCCTGTCGGCCGCC
>CBFGNU010000086.1:0-13483 GCA_965650195.1 uncultured Mucilaginibacter sp.
CATTCCATGGGAATGTAGCGTTACCGCTCAATATATCGCCCAATTGCAACATGGCATCCTTTTGGAAGGTAAACCACTGCCCCCCGCCATATAAGCTTGCCGTAGCCAGCCGCACATCGGCAGTGTTTTGGTAAAAGTTATTAGAGCTGATCTGTGAGTTTGACGGACGGTCTAAAAAACTCTTTCTGCATCCGGCAAATGCTACTGCAAATACCGCGAAGACTAAAATTTTATTAATTGATTTCATAATATTTTTCTTTTGTTGGTGATTGCCTTATTTGCTAAAAGTTATGTTTGCACCAATACTAAACACCCTTGGTTGAGGATAATAACCATTATCCCAACCTGCCTGAAGCGGATTCCATGAGCCAATTTCAGGATCCATACCTGAGTATTTGGTTATGATAAAAGCATTGGATACTGTACCATATACCCTAAGAGAGTTGATATGTATTTTTGACAAAACGTTTTCGGGCAGGCGATAACCCAGCGTTATGTTTTTACACCGAATGAATGAACCGTCTTCGATAAACAAACTATTAGAACGGTTATTATCGTTGGTATTGTCGTTTCTTAAACCAACAACGCTTGTACCGGGGTTAGTAACATGCACATTATCAATATCAGATGCAGAACCGGCCGGATTGATCAGGGCCACCCTTGCATAATCTAATACCTTTTTAAAATAGGCGCTATTATTTTGCGAATTGGTTTGTCTTATTGATTGTTCATTAAATACTTTGTTGCCGTAACTGCCACTTAGGAAAATATTCAGATCGAAACTTTTGTAAGTGAATGTATTGTTGATACCAAATTGGAACTTAGGAATAGGCGAGCCTAAAAAAGTCTGGTCTTTTGTATCAATAATGCCGTCGCCATTTAAGTCTTTAAACATACGGTCGCCATACCAGATACCACCACCTGAAGGTGAAATGGGATAAACAATACCACTCTGGTTAACAGGCAATGCATGTGTTTTAAAATCTTTAGCTGTTGCGAAAATCCCGTCGAACACATAACCATAAAAGTCGCCTACAGATCTGCCAACTACTGTTTTTTCAACCACCTGGTTAATTGTATATGACGTTTGGGTTAAGCTGGCATCAGCGCCGCCAGATCCCAAAGCCAACACTTTGTTAACGTTCCGTGATACGGTAACATCAGTTTTCCATGTGAAATTTTTAGAGCTAACGTTTGTTCCGCTAACCCGGAAGTCAAACCCTCTGTTACTTACAGCACCAATATTAACATACGGGGCGTCCATAGCTCCCGCAGCCCCATTGGTGGTAGTACCACTATATAAAGGCAATGGCACTTTTAGCAATAGCCCGCTTGTTTTGCGGTCATACACATCGAATGAAAAGCTCAATCGGTTGTTGAAAAATGCTGCATCAATACCCGCATTATAATAGTCAGTTTTTTCCCATGTTACATTTTCATTTAGTAAATTATTTTGAAATTGCGCTATACCTGACAGACCGTTAGATACGGTTCGTAACTGAGTTACGAACGTGTTGCCCGGTATGCCCTGGTTGTTGGTTAGCCCGTAGCCGATCCTTAATTTCAATTCGTTTATAGCTTTAACATTTTTCAAAAACGACTCATTATTGATCTTCCATGCAAATGCTCCTGAGTAAGTAGTAACCCAACGGGCAAAAGACGGGAAATTTGATGAACCATCAGCCCGCACGTTAGCGGTAACCAGGTATTTATCATTCCATGACATATTTAAACGGCCGAAATAAGATTCCTGCGAGTTTGAACCATAATCGCCCGAATTTTTGGCTGTTGTAGCGTCACCCGAATTAATGGCCTGTACATTATTTGAAGGGAAATTTGACCGCTGTCCGCTCGAATTTTTGTAAGAGCCAACCTGCGATTCGTGTCCCGCCAATGCATTGAAATTATACCTGCCGAATTTGTGATTATAAGTTAAAAAGTTGCGTATTACCGTATAGAAATTTTGGCCCAGTGACGTTGAGGCATAATTGGTGTTATTAACGGTTTTGCCGAAAGTATAAGTTGGTGTAAAATTATCCTCGCCGTAAAAATCGAAATTACCCGACACTTCGTTCCGTAAAGACAGATCTTTGGTAAATTGTATTTCGGCGTATAAGTTGCCGAATATCTGGTTTCTTGTTTTAAGGTTTTTTATGAGCTGGGCAATAGCCACAGGGTTAGGAACCGAAGACACCCAACCATCGGTGTTAGTAATACCACCCCATGAGCCATCAAGGTTTTTCACCGGGATATCGGGCGTGAGGTACAGCGCCGAACCAATAACTCCCGAAGCTGTTGAATTTTGGTTTTCGCTAACGCAGACCAATTGAAGGCTGGTTCCAACTTTAAGCCAGTTAGTAGTTTTGTTATCTAAATTTAACCGTACCGAAGTTCTTGTAAAATCAGACCCAATGGCTATACCGTCCTGTTTAAAATAAGAGGCTGACAGCAAATATTGCGTTCTGTCATCGCCGCCGCTTATAGTAAGGTTATGATTTGTCATAGGGGCTTTGCGGAATAATTCCTTTTGCCAATCGGTACCTTCACCTAAATACTTCGGATTGGCATATTCAGGTCTTTTATCAAAGCCCCATACTTCCCCTCTTGCATTAAGGAAACCGGCGTGCTCTTGCAAATTCATTGTAGGAAGCCTTTTCGCTATCATCTGGTATCCTGTATAAAAATCATAGCTTATTTGCGGTGCTCCCTGCTTTCCTCTTTTTGTGGTAATAACAATTACACCGTTGGTTGCCTGCGAACCGTAAATAGCAGTTGCCGATGCATCTTTCAATACATCTATTGATGCTATTTCGTTGGGGTTGATGGAATTCAACGGATTACCGCCTTTTCCCGGGTCGTTGGTTGGAGGGATAATAATACCGTCTATTACGTACAGCGGCGAGTTGGTGCCACTTATTGACGATACACCACGTATCTGGATAGACACACCACCACCCGGCTGTCCAGACACTTGCTGAACAACAACGCCGGCAACTTTGCCTTGCAAGGCCTGGTCAAAAGTAGTTGGCTGCGTTTGGCGCAATTCATTGCCCGATATTGAGCTTATTGAACCGGTAACATCTGGTCTGCGCGCCTTTGCATAACCTATAACAACTACTTCATTTAGTTGTGCGTTGGTTTCTAGCAATCGTATTTGAAGCGGATCATTATTTGCAATAACCACTTCTTTTCGCTGGTATCCCACCATTGTAACTATCAATACATCGCCTTTGGATGCATCAACAGTAAATTTACCGGCTATGTCAGAGCTGATAGACCGATTTGTGCCTTTTAGTGTAATGGTTGCTCCGGGCACAGGCTCAGACGCACGTTCATCCAAAATTGTTCCGCTAATTTTTGCAGTTTGCGCAAAAGCGGATACGAATGAAAATGACAATCCAATAATACCACACAGTAGCAGTAGTCGCAACCGAGTCGTTTTGTTTGATTTCATATAGTTTATAATTAAGTTTAATTGTTTACGTTGGTTATAATTTTATTATTAGTTTTTTTCCGTTATAAATTACTTCTTTGTCTGGTTTGTCCTCATAATCAAGTGGTTTAGTTTTATTTGGGGTAAATAAATTCAGGCGAAATGTTCTTTTTTGAAGCATCCCATCAAACGATCCATTCCTATCAGCAATGGTTATCGTCTTCGTAGATTCGTTGTATTTAATTTCGATAACTGCAAAAGCACCTTTTTCATAATTGTAATTAGTTCCCTCGTCTTCATACAATTTGAAAGTTGCATCGGCTCCGCTATAAATGTTGAGTGTTACAGTATCGGCCAGCTTCTCAGAAGTGTACTGCAGATCAGGTCCGAATGGTATAATAGAACCTGCCTTAACAAAAATTGGCATACGCTCATAAGGTGCGTCGGCAATAATTTTTTGGCCGGCTGCATACCACTTGCCTGCGTAAAGGTCATACCAACCAGCACTTTGCGGCAGATACACGTCGCGTTTGGTTTGCTGGTATTCATATACAGGATTGATCAGCAATGACGGGCCGAACATGTATTGGTCTCCAATATTCAATACAGCGTTATCCTTCGGAAAATCCATCGCCAACCCGCGCATTATGGTGTAATCATCGTGATAAGCAGCGCCGGACAGTGAATAGATATAAGGCATTAACCGGTAGCGAAGCTTATCGTAATAGACGAAACTTTTATATGCAGGATGAGCTTCGGGAGCGATATTGAATATTTCGCGATAAGGGAATTGGCCATGCGACCGGAAAACTGGCACAAATGCGCCAAACTGGTACCAGCGGGTATTCAGTTCTCTCCATTCTTCCAGACCATCGGAATTCGGGTTCTCAAATTTCGACGGCACCACAAATCCACCGATATCCATAGTCCAGTAAGGAAGCCCGGACATTGAGAAATTTACACCTGCCGCGATCTGATTTTTCATATCCCGCCAGGTCGATCCTATATCGCCACTCCAAATAGTAGCAGCATATCGTTGCGAGCCTGCAAAACCGGAGCGGGTTAAAAGAAAAACTCTTTTATTCGGATCCGACGATCGTTGCCCTTCATATATTCCTTTGGCGTTTTGTAAAGGATACGCGTTTAAATACTCTGCAGATGGGCCTAACGCAGTCGGACTCATTTGGAGTTTTCTTTTTTCCGGGTCAACATTTGAAAGAATATCCGGCTCGCTCGCGTCCATCCACCAGGCATCAATTCCTTTAGTATATAGTTTTTTGTTTATCAGCTCCCAAAATCCCTTTCGTGCTCCGCTATCAAATGCATCATAGAAAGTTGAGGTATAACCTTTACCTATCCAATCGCGCTGCCTATCGGCGATGTTCTTTTTATAGAGCCATCCGTTTTTATCAAATTCCTTGTATGCAGAAATACCTTCATAAAATTTTGGCCAAACCGAGATCATGATCTGAGTGTTATATTTTTTATGCAACACGCTTATCATACTATCCGGAGATGAAAAGCGAGTGGCATCAAAATCCTGGCTCCCCCATTCTGCTTCTTTCCAATAGCTCCAGTCCAGAACTATATTATCCATGGGGATCTTTCTTTTTCTAAATTCCTCAACAGTGGTAAGAATTTCGTTTTGTGTTTTATATCGCTCCCTACTTTGCCAAAACCCCAATGCCCACTTTGGTACAATAGGTGCTTTGCCTGTTAGGGTTCTGTAGCCAGAGATAACCTCGTCCATATTATCACCATAAATAAAATAGTAATCTATTTGTCGCCCGGCTTCTGAACTGAAGCTGAATCTATTTTGCTGCTCCTGTGAAAGAGGCTCTTGCCATTTTAACGAAAGATAAGATTCGGCACCCTCCGGTGTCCATTCTATACGTATGGGTAACTTCTCGCCGCTTTTTATATTTATCGAAATCAATGCCGGAGCAGGATTCCAAGCTTTGCGCCAGTTATTAAAAACAAGTTTCCCGTCAAGCCAAACTTTCAGAGAGCCGCCGAAAACAAAGTGAAATTGATGTAGGCCTGACAGATGACTTTGCAAGCTACCCTCCCAGGTTACGGCACCTGCCGCAGGGTCAAATTCTACAGGAAGCCTAAGCTTTGATTCGCCAAGAAACTCCATACTGATATTTGTTTCCGCTCTCTCGAAATTCTCCTGAGGTTTGCTCTTATCATTGGCATATGAAGCAGTAAGCCATCCAGCCTCGTTCCTTTTTGAAAAAAGCTGCATATCTGAAAGCTGATGGAGTGGTCGTATATCGCCGGCTCTGGTAAGCGAATAATTGTCCCATAGTACGCCGTAGTTTTTATTAGAAATTAAAAATGGCACAGCTACCTCTGTATTGTTTTGAAAGAACGTAACCTGTTGGCCTTTGTAATTCATTACGCCCTCCTGATGTTGCCCAAGGCCATACCACGCATCGTCTTTTGCTGTCTCAAACGTTTGCGTAATATTATAATAGCGCTTGCCATCAAATACAACCGGTCTAAACATCCTTCCGCTTAGCTTTCTTTCAGCCATGATTGCTTTACCATGATTATCAAAGAAAGAAACAGCACCTGTTTTAAGATTTACAGAGGCGGTGAGGTGCTTTGTTTTAACGGCTACGCTCCCTTTAGCAGGCACCAAACTCCAGGATAGGTCAGAAATCCTGGAGTACACTGTGATTAAACTTTGTGAAGCGACTATTTCTTGTCCCGGTGCGGCTGTAATTCTTATTATATCGTCTGATACAACCTCAAGCTTAACCGCTTTTGAAGTACCTGTAAAATCAGGATCTGTAAAAACGATAACCCCATCTTTAGTTTTAACATAGGGCGTACGTTCTGCCAACGCGGCACTAAAACATACGGCACAGATGATGGTCATCAGTAATCTAAATTTCATAAAAAGGAATCGTTTATATATTGGTTTATAATTCAATTCAGATACTACTGCTCTGATTTGATGATACAAATTAACATACCGGTAATCTGAAACATGGTGCCAAAATGTTGCAGATTATGGTATTGAATGTTACAGGAATGTTACAAAAGCGTGCTTCGGGCCTTATTTAAACAAATTAGGAGTGGTAGAAATGCTTTTTTGAGAACTTTGAAAGCCGATGAGCGGCAACGCTACAGAATGTTTTATGAAAGCAGTTATTTTTTTAATATCTATACTATCCCATCTGCAAGCCAATAAGTAGCTGATGCTTTCGGGTAGGGAATCAATAAGGTTTAATACCTATTCGGTTTAGCACTTCCTTCAGATAGAAGAATGATGCTCTTCTTTTTCGTGGTTATTGGCGAGATATTGCGAAGGGGGCATTTTAAACTCTTCCTTAAAAAACTTCGTAAATACTTTAGGGCTGTTAAATCCCACAGCATAAGCAACTTCAGCCACAGACATGCCACTTTTTTCCAGTAATTGAACTGCTCTTTTTAAACGAATGGAACGAATAAATTCTATTGGCGTTTTTCCTGTTATTGAGAGTATTTTTCTGTAGAGCGTAACACGATTCATAAACATGTCATGACTGAGGTCCTCAACAGAAAATTCAGAATTATCCATGTTTTTTTCAACTACTTCCAGGGCGTGCTTTAAAAACTTCTCATCAACCGGTGTAATCGTTATATCTTCGGGATTTACTTCTATTTGCTTGTGGAACCTTTTCTGCAACAGTTTTTGCTGCGCAATCAGGTTCCTGATGCGTGAGGCTAAAATTTCAAAAGTAAAAGGCTTCGTAATATAGTCGTTCACTCCTACTTTTAAACCTTCCAGTTGTTTTTCTTCGCTGCCCATGGCCGTCAGCAGTATAATAGGGATGTGGGCAGTAATGGTTTCCGTTTTAATTTTTCTGGCCAATTCAACGCCATCCATAAGGGGCATCATAACGTCGCTTACTATTAAGTCCGGATTAAATTGCCTGGCTTTTTCCCAACCCTCTTTTCCGTTTGTAGCTTCTTCAATGTGATATTGGCCTTTTAAATTGTCTTTTAGATAAAATCGCAGATCTTCATTGTCTTCAACTATCAGAATGGTTTTCTTTTTACCCTTTTTGTGATCTTCGTCACCATACATTTCCTCGGTCTCATCTTCCAACACGCTAACGGATGCAATTTTGGCCGAAGGATCAAAAACTTTCTTTGCGGGAAGCAATACTGTAAAACAAGTACCCTCATCTGGCTGGCTTTTCACAGTTACAATACCATTATGCAGCCTAACAAACTCCTTGGTTATTGCTAAACCAATACCCGTACCCTGGTTAGCCATACTTGTCGGAACGTCGGTTTGGAAGAAACGCTCAAATATCTTATTGTGCTTATCTGCAGGGATGCCAATTCCGTTATCCTTTACCTCAAAAGCAATCGTACCATCGTCATCGTCATTTACCGGCGCATTGTATATAATGTTGATACTTACGGTTCCATCATTATGCGTATACTTAAACGCGTTAGACAGAAGGTTGAATAGTATCTTTTCAACTTTGTCTTTGTCGAAATAAATTTCGAGACGGTCGACATTAGATAAGATGGAGAAACTAATATTCTTTTTTTCGGCGATATCCATAAAAGAGTTGCTTATCTCTTTGCTGAATTCAATAATATCGCCAATTGATGGGTGCAATTTAATTTCCTGCACTTCTATCTTCCTAAAATCAAGCAATTGATTTACCATATTCAACAGGCGTTTTGCGTTTCGTTGCATTACGCTTAGTTGTTTTTTGTGTTCCTCATCGGCAGTTTGCTTAATCAGCCGATCTAACGGAGAAATTATCAGGCTTAAAGGTGTGCGAAACTCGTGGCTTACATTAGTAAAGAACTTTGTCTTTAACTGATCCATTGCGTGGGCCCTTTCTGCTTCTCCGCGCTGCAATTGCATCTCATAACGCATATGGATCCTGTCCAGCGTAATTCGTCGGACAAGTAAAAATAATCCAGCAGCAATCAGCAAATAAATAAAATACGCTATAGTAGTTCGCCAAAATGGTGGTGCTATATTAATTTGCAGCGTTCTTTCATCACTCCACACTCCGTCAAGGTTTAATACTTTAACTTTAAAAGTATAATTGCCTGGATTAAGGTTTGTATAAGTTGCTCTTCTTTGGTTGCCGTTTACATATAGCCAATCCGAATTAAAACCCTCCATCATATAAGCATACTTATGCCCGGCGTTGCGGCCGTAATCAAGAGAAACAAATTCAATAGAAAATACATTCTCTTTGTACTTTAATTCGATGTTTTGAAGTTGCGATAGTGGTTGAGGCAACAGCACGCGGTTATTGATCTTTTCGCCCGGCTCAACATTATTATTCAATATTTGCAAACCAGTAAAAACGGGTTTGGGCCGATGAGTTGCTTTCGGAATTTTGTCGGGATCGATAATATTAAAACCGGAAGGACCGCCAAAGATCAATTTGCCGTTGCGCGTTACAAGCGCCGCATTGTCATTAAATTCCCGATCCTGCAGATTGTTTGATTCATCATAATTGGTGATTGAAAGATCCAACCCGGTTTTCGTTGGTTTGGGAACAACGTTGTACAGCCCGTTTGGCGTAGATATCCAAAGTGTTTGATGCTTGTCTTCGAGGATGTTTAATATCATATTATCCGGAAGCCCTTCGGCAGTGGTAAACCTTTGAAATTGCTTTGTTTCTCTATTAAACAAATTCAAACCATCCCGGGTACCCACCCAGATCCTTCCCCGGCTGTCTTCAATGGCGCAGATTACATTGTTGTTACTTAAGCTATTGTTGTTGCTTGTTTCCTGATAAAAAGCAGGTCGTGCCACCTCATTTTTTTTAAAAACAGACATGCCTTCAGAAGTACCTATCCAAATTTCCCCTTTTTTGCTCTCTAAAATAGAAAAGACATAGTTAGAAGGTATCAGGTCAGACGGTTTGTCGTTATAGGGATAATGCTTAAACCGATGGGTATTTCCGTCTAAAATATCTATTCCCCCGCCTAAAGTGCCAATCCATAGTCTTTGCTCGCTGTCTTCAAATATTTCCCACACATTGTCACTGGCTAAACTGAATGGATCATTGTCATTATGCCTGTAATGCACAAAATTCTTTCCATCGAAACTGTTAAGGCCCCCTAAATAAGTTCCAATCCAAAGAAGACCTTTACTATCTATACATAGGCTTACTATAACGTTGTTACTCAGGCTATTTTTGTCGTTTGCGTTGTGCCGATACTGTTTAAACGTGTTGTTTTTCCTGTCAAAAAATATTAGTCCTCCGCCATTAGTACCTATCCAGATATTTCCTGATTTATCTTCTACAAAACGGTTTACATCATCAAAGGGAAGACTGTTTGTATTAGATTCCTGATGACGGTAGAGCGGGAACGATACAATATTGCTGTTAAAATAACTAACCCCCTGCTTATATGTACCTAGCCAGATAATTCCCAAGTCATCTTTGTACATAGCTGTAATACTGTTCTGACTAAGGCTCCGAACGTCTTTCGGATCGTTTAAAAGATACCTGACACTAAAGTTGTTCTTCTTATTGATCAGATTTACACCACCGGGATCAGTTGCTACCCATATCAAACCATTATTGTCCTGCACTATCTGACTGACAAAATTTGTATTCAATCTTGATGGAGAAGAATTCTCATTGAGTTGCTTTACTGAGTTATCGCGGCGATTGTAGACAAAAGCTCCTCTGTTTACACCCCATACCCATACATCGCCGTCATTGTCAATAAACAGGTTATAAGAGTCGCTTCCCTTATTTAGTTTTTGCACTGCATCGGTCTGAAAAACAACTTTATCTTCCTTTATACTATATTGTTGTAGTAATCCATTCTGGTACACCACCCATAACTTATCGTCGGTGCCTTCCTTAATAGTCGTGATTTGCAGATTTTTAAAACCGGCAGGTCTTGATACCTTGAACTGCTTTGCTTTTTTATCTTTTGCTGAATACAAGTACAGCTTGAGGTAGTCAAAAACAAACCAAAACCGACCGGTATTTCCCTTGAGAATTGACGTATCAGCTGCCGAAGGTAAACCCAGCGAGCGTAAGTAACCTTCGTCGTCACTATCAAACTTTTCTGTATTTGAATCATAGATACACGCTTCAGATACACCTTTCACCCACATTTTCGAACCAGGAAGTTCGTAAAGAAAGTACACAGGGTTATCGCGAAGAGAGGTTTTGTCATTATAGCTCTTGCGAAATATTTTATAAGAATACCCGTCATATCGGTTAAGTCCATCTATGGTGCCAAACCATAAAAAACCGTCGGCATCTTTTAATATGGTATTAACCTCGTTGTGCGAAAGGCCTGTAAAAGTGTTGAGTTTCGAAAAATTATATGATTGGCTTTGAGGGAACACCGAAAGCGAAGAAAGCACTAAAAAAAACAGGATAATACAACGCGCCATACCTGGTTTCAACGGTTTATTATCACTATAGGTTGCCTCGCGCAAAAAAATCCGGTGGGTAAGGCGGTTTTCGGCCGGAACAGGCTCGTTGTAACCACCCGCTTCTTTTTTTAAAAAATATAACCCTATGCGCACTGAATTTAATTGGTTTACTAAAGCTAACGTTTTCCCCGACGATGAAGAAGATTTACTTTTTTATTTAGAGTATACCATCAACGCAGCAAAACGGAAAGCCGAAATTAATCTTTTATTTATTACGCGTTTTACTTTTTAAATCTTTAAAGACTGTTAATTAATAAAGCACAAAGGGGATTTCTTGTTTAAGAAATCCCCTTTGTGCTTTATTACAGTAAAAACAATCAGGTTATTGCCATCCACCACCGAGGGCCCGATAAAGGGAAGACACGGCGATCAGTTCATCACGTTTAATGGCCGTAAGTTCTAATTCGCTTTGCAATACATTGCTTTGCGCGGTTATAACTTCCAAATAATTGGCCATGCCATTCCTGAATAATAAATTGGCATTGCCGGTTGCCTGCTGTAGTTTGTTAACACGTTGCAGGGCAATTGCCTGCTGTTGTTTTAACTGCTCAATGCTGGCTAGCGAGTTGGATACCTCTCCCACCGCATTTAAAACTGTTTGCCTGAAACGTAATACTACTTTTTCGCGCTCTACCTGGGCTATTTTATAGTTGGTACTCAGTTGTTTTTTATTGAGCAGGGGTTCAATAACACTGCCGGATACTATACCAAATAAAGATGCCGGTACATTGAACCAATTGCTGGCCTTTAATGAGTTAACTCCGCCACTTGCAGTTATCCGCAAAGCAGGATACATCTCGGCTTTAGTAATACCAACATTTGCATTGGCTATGTTTAATGTAAATTCTGCGCTGCGTACGTCTGGCCTGCGGCTAATTACAACTGAAGGGATGCCGGTAGCTACGTTGTCAGGTATGTTAAACTGATCTAAAGCTGCGTTCCGGGTTACTTTATCAGGCAAGGCACCTGTTAAAATACGCAGTGCGTTTTCCTGCAGCGTAATTGCCTGTTCAAATTGCGGCACCAGTTGTGCCGCAACTAAGCGCTGAGCTTCTGCCTGTTGCACACCTAAAGATGTAACCTGGCCGGCATTGTATTGCAGATTTATAATCCGTAGTGTACTATCATTCAACGCTACATTCTTTTTTGCAATAGCCAACTGCTTATCCAGCATCAGTAGGTTATAGTACCCCTGCGCAACGTTAGCAACAATATTAGTTTGTATCAGCTTTTTCGCTTCGTTGGTTTGCAGATAGGCAGCCAGTGCCAGCTTATTTTGGTTGCGGATCTTACCCCATATATCAGCTTCCCATGATAGGGAGACGTCGGCCTGATAAGTTTCAATATGGTTTTTACCAATGTTAAACTGACTTAAACTTAGGCCTGTCAAACTATTATCAGACGGGCGGTTGGAGTTTGCCGTAACGTTGAATGCCAGCTGCGGAATATTGTTCCATTTTGATTGGCGCAGCACTAACTGTGATTGCTCCAAATTCTTTACCGCCAATTGCATATCGTAATTATGTGTAATGGCGCTATCAATAAGCCCCTGCAAAGTCGGCTCAGTAAAAAATTGCCTCCATTGTATATCAGCAATACTGCTGCTATCGCCAATTGTTTTAATATCAGCCCCCCTAAATGCTATAGGCGTTTCTGGCGGGGGTGTTTTTATATCTTTTGATACGGAGCAAGCACTTATTATTAAGGTAATGAGCGCAAATCCGGTTATATACTTTTTCATGTCTTTATATTTTATGGTGATGTGAAGCAATTAAGCGTTCAAAGCGGGTTCCAATTCGTGTACCGTATGTCCGTTTAAGTGATGCCCTTCGCCTGTTGCAATTGATTTGGGTTTACCCGTCATTTTTTCCTGTAATCCCTGGAAGATGACAAACAACACCGGTATAATAAATAAGCCCAATACCACGCCGGAAACCATTCCCCCGGCGGCACCAATACTAATAGAGTGGTTACCCTGTGCAGATGGACCTGTTGCAATACTCATTGGGAACAAACCGAAGATGAATGCCAGCGATGTCATAATGATAGGTCTTAGCCTTAATTTGGCGGCTTCCATGGCAGCATCAACTAATGATAAGCCTGCTTTTCGTCGCTGTACGGCAAACTCTACTATCAAAATGGCATTCTTGGCCAATAAGCCTATCAGCATTATAAGCGCCACCTGAACGTAGATGTTGTTTTCTATGCCGGTAAATCCAAGCACTACAAACGTTCCTAAAATACCGGTTGGGATAGACAGTATAACTGCCAGCGGAAGTATATAACTTTCGTACTGGGCTGCCAGCAAGAAATAAACGAATATTAAACACAGCATAAAGATCACACTTGATTGCCCAAGGGATGATATTTCCTCACGGGTTTGACCCGAGAACTCAAAAGTAAAGCCCGATGGTAATTCCTCTTTAGCAGTCTCTTTTATCGCCTCAATGGCGTCACCGGAGCTGAAACCCGGTTTAGGTATCGCGTTAATGTCAATTGAATTGAAGAGGTTAAAGCGCGATGCTGTTTCCGATCCATACACTCGGGTTAATTTTACCAAAGTACTTATAGGTACCATTTCGCCTGTTTTGTTCTTAACAAAAACTCTG
>CBFGNU010000087.1:0-13445 GCA_965650195.1 uncultured Mucilaginibacter sp.
ATTTGGCAAGTAAGCAATCAAATTACCTGTGATTTTGAAAAAACGAATAGCCATTTTCGCGTCCGGTTCGGGGTCTAATGCTCAAAAGATAATGGAGTATTTTAAACGAAGTCCTGATGCCGAGGTAGTACTTATACTCACCAACAATCCGCAGGCATACGTGCTGCAGCGTGCAGACAATTTTGAAGTCCCATCGCACATTTTTACACGGAATGAATTTTACCAGACCGACGAGGTTATAAGGATATTAAAGACCCTTCAGGTTGACCTGATCGTATTAGCCGGTTTTTTATGGTTGGTGCCATCATCATTGCTTAGCGCTTTCCCCAATAAAATAATTAACCTACACCCTGCATTGCTGCCTAAGTATGGTGGTAAAGGAATGTACGGCGATAATGTGCACAAAGCGATATTAGAAGCTAAAGAGGAAGAGTCCGGGATTACTATCCACTTTGTTAATGCCGAGTTTGATGAGGGTGAGATCATTCATCAATCGCGCTTTAAAATAGATCCATCGGATACTTTAGAAATGGTAAAGTTTAAAGGACAGCAATTAGAGCACCAGCATTTCCCAAGGGTGATAGAAAATCTGCTTAAAAAGATGAAAAGCTAAGCCGGACGGTTTAGCTTATAATAATATTATTGTTTAATGCATTTTGTGCCACAGCTTCCAACGCAGTAGTACATAGGGCCTTTCGGGCTTATTGTTAAAAAGTTGCTGTTTATCTGATAGCTGTAATCCCGTGTTTCGCTGCCGTCATTTGTGGTTAGGGTGAGTGTGGCGCTGTCTTTAACAATATAAGTTGAATAAAAGCTTGCCAGATCATTACCGGTCAGCGTTCCGTCTGTTTTGAATTCTAAGTATATGTTTTTATCGCCTGTTAGGTCATGCCATTGCCCGCCTCCCCAGGTTGACTCATAGGAGGAAACAACTTTCCACTTCCCGGTTAAACTAACTTCCGGAGCAACCTTGCTTTTTTTGCAAGAGATGGTAAGGCACATCAAGGCCAAACATTGCAAGTAAAAAGACTTTTTCATAGTAAGTACAATTACAACTTACCGTCTATTGTTTAATATATTTGGTGGCACATCCCTCAATACAAAATATAGGTCCTGCCGGACTTAGCGTTAAAAAATTCCCCTCAATTTTATAGCTGTAATTTTGTATAACACTACTGTTTCTCTTAGTTAATGTAAGTGTAGCGCTATCCTTAACAACATAGGTTGCATAGTTACTCGCCAGATTGTCGCCTGCCAACGTACCATCGGCCTTAAGCTCTAAATATATTTTTTGATCGGCTGATACGTCATGCCATTCCCCCGGGCCTCCACTCGATGTATAATTTGAAACAACTTTCCAGTTACCAATTAAATCAGTATCAGGGCCAACGTTACTTTTTTTGCAAGAAGTAATAACGAATGTGAATGTCAGACACAAGAAGTAAATCAAATTTTTCATACGCAACGGTGTTTGTTTTTCCTATTAAACGCTTGCTTTTTGCGTTACGCTACAATCGCATCGACTTTTTTATTTAAAACACATTGCCAAAACAACAAATCAACTAAAATAACTACCTTTGCGGCTCAAAATTTCCCATATAAATGAGTCAGCCTGTTACCATTAAAAATGCCTTGATTTCAGTTTATTATAAAGATAATCTGGAGCCTATTATTAACGAGTTAAACCGCCTTGGTGTAAATATTTACTCAACCGGCGGAACCGAAAGTTTTATACGCAGTTTAGGCGTTGATGTGATAGCAGTTGAGGACCTTACTTCGTACCCATCTATATTAGGTGGCCGGGTTAAAACCTTGCATCCTAAGGTATTTGGAGGCATTTTAGCGCGCAGAAGCTCAGAGAGCGACCAGCAACAAATTGCACAATATGAGATACCTGAGATTGACCTTGTAATAGTTGATCTGTATCCGTTTGAAGAAACAGTAGAATCAGGCGCAGGCCATGATGATGTTATTGAGAAGATTGATATTGGCGGGATTTCGCTTATCCGCGCAGCAGCAAAAAACTTTAAGGATGTAGTTATTGTTGCATCAAAGGACGACTATGTTGAACTGGGCGGTTTGCTTAAAACCCAAAACGGAGCAACCACTTTTGATCAACGCCGCCGTTTTGCGCAAAAAGCGTTTAATATAACCTCGAATTATGATACCGCGATGTTCCAGTATTTTAACCGCGAAGATCCTATGCCGGTATTTAAACAGAGTATTTTAACCAGCCAGGTTTTACGTTACGGCGAAAACCCGCATCAAAAAGGTGTGTTCTACGGCAATCTGGATGCTATGTTCACCAAACTGAACGGCAAAGAACTATCGTACAATAATCTGGTTGATGTTGACGCTGCAGTAGCCCTTATTGATGAATTTACCACCGAGCCAACCATCGCCATATTAAAACACACCAATGCATGCGGTATTGCAAGCAGGCAGTTTATTAAAGAAGCCTGGCTTGATGCTTTGGCTTGCGACCCGGTATCGGCATTTGGTGGCGTTATAATTGCTAATGATGAGATTGACGCTGCTACGGCAACAGAGATTGACAAGCTATTTTACGAGGTATTAATTGCCCCGGCTTATACAGACGAGGCCCTGCAAATTTTAACCGCTAAAAAGAACCGTATCGTCTTAATACGGCAACAGGTTGAGCTTCCGGCAAAGCAATTTAAAACTTTATTGAATGGCGTTATCGAGCAGGATAAAGACAATACTGTTGAGGGGCCAGACGAAATGAAGGTAGTAACCAACGCGCAACCAACAACTCAGGAGCTGAAGGACCTTTTCTTTGCCAACAAAGTGGTAAAACACACCAAATCAAACACCATTATATTTGCTAAAAACAACCAGTTGATGTCAAGCGGCGTAGGGCAAACATCAAGGGTTGATTCATTAAAACAGGCGGTTATTAAAGCCAACAGTTTTGGTTTCGACCTTAACGGTGCTGTAATGGCATCAGATGCGTTTTTCCCTTTCCCTGATTGTGTTGAATTGGCTGCCGAAGCAGGCATTACCGCCGTGTTACAACCAGGCGGATCAATAAAAGATCAGGACTCTATTGATATGTGTAACCAAAAGAATATTGCCATGGTTACTACTGGGGTTCGCCATTTTAAGCATTAATTGTTTGTGAGTAGTGAAATAATTAATAGTTAAAAAGTTAGTAATTATTTATAATAAAAACTTAACTAACAAGTTAACTTAATCAAGTTATTACACTAAATTTATAAAATTTGTAAAATATCCGGGGCAACCATAAAATGAGCTTATTTAATTTTTTCACACAAGAAATCGCAATAGATCTGGGTACCGCAAATACCCTAATTATACATAATGATAAAGTTGTTGTTGACGAGCCGTCAATAGTAGCTTTTGACAGATCAACCAATAAAGTAATTGCCATAGGTAAGCAGGCCATGCAAATGGAAGGTAAAACCCATGATAATATACGCACCGTTCGCCCGCTTAAAGATGGTGTAATAGCCGATTTTAACGCTGCCGAGCACATGATACGCGGTATGATAAAAATGATAAACCAAGGCAAAGGATGGTTCTTTCCATCATTGCGTATGGTTATCTGTATTCCATCGGGTATTACCGAGGTAGAGAAACGTGCCGTGCGCGACTCGGCCGAGATTGCCGGTGCCAAAGAGGTTTACCTGATACATGAACCAATGGCCGCTGCGGTGGGTATCGGTATTGATGTAGAGGAGCCAATGGGTAATATGATAATTGATATTGGTGGTGGTACTACCGAGATCGCAGTTATCGCATTGTCAGGTATCGTATGCGACCAATCAATCCGCGTTGCGGGTGATAACTTCGACTCTGATATTGTACAATACATCCGCCGTCAGCATAACATAATGATAGGCGATCGTACTGCCGAGAAGATAAAAATTGAGGTAGGTTCGGCTTTGCCTGAGCTTTCTGATCCACCTGCTGATTTTGCCGTACAAGGCCGCGACCTGATGACAGGCGTGCCAAAACAGATCATGGTATCTTATACTGAGATTGCACATTGCCTGGATAAATCCATATCAAAAATAGAAGAAGCTATATTAAAAGCATTGGAGATTACTCCGCCCGAGCTATCTGCCGATATTTATCAAACCGGTATTTATTTAACCGGTGGCGGTGCATTGCTTCGCGGGCTGGACAGGCGAGTATCAGCCAAAACCAAACTACCGGTACACGTAGCCGAAGATCCGCTACGCGCCGTAGTTAGAGGCACGGGGACGGCACTTAAAAACATAGGTAACTTCAAATTCTTGATGCAATAATCTTATTTACGATTTACGATTTTAGATTTACGAATGTTTATCTAAATCGTAAATCGTAATTCTAAAATCGTAAATCCCTATGCGTAACCTGTTAATTTTCATCAGCAAGTACAACGCATTTTTCCTTTTCGTTATTTTTGAGATAGGGGCTATAGTTATCTACATAAAATACAATTCCTTTCAAAAAGCTACTTTTATTAATAGCACTAATCATGTAACCGGCAATTTATACGCCCGTATTGACGAGTTTAAAGGATATTTAACGCTTAGAGATGTTAATGATAGCCTGGCAAAAGAGAATGCCAGATTGCGTAATCAGCTTAAAACTTCATTTTATGTTGATACCGTGGCTAAGGGTAAAGTTACAGACACTGTTTATAAGCAGCAATACGAGTACATAACAGCTAAAGTTATTAATAACTCTGTTAACCGGCCCAACAACATCATCACCATTAATGCAGGCTCTGATGCCGGTATAAAAAAGGGGATGGGGGTTATAAATGATAAAGGTGTTGTTGGTAAAGTTTTACAGGTAAGCCCGCACTTTTCTGTTATACAATCGCTTTTACATTCAGAAACGGTTATAAGCGCGATGCTGGCTAATTCGCGACAAATCGGGTCATTTTCATGGGGAGCAGATCTTAATCCGCATCGGGGTTTGTTATATGATATAACTAACGATGCTTCGCCAAAGGTGGGCGAACTGGTAGTTACTTCAGATCGCTCGCTGTATCCCACCGGCATAGCAATTGGCAAATTGCTTAACCTGCGTGCAAAAAATGCCAAAGGGTCGTTTTTAAGTATGGATGTTGCCTTGGCGGTTGATTTTACCAAACTGGAATATGTTTATGTGGTAATTAATGAGTTTGCAACAGAACAAACGGGACTGGAGGCTCAGGTGACGAAAGATGAGTAGGACCATTTTATACAATATAATACGGTTTATAGTGCTGGTTTTTGTTCAGGTGTTTTTACTGAAGAACATTACTTTATACAATATAGCCACCCCGTACCCCTATATATTGTTTATTCTTTTGCTTCCGTTCGGAACTCCTAACGTGCTGCTGTTTATACTCGCATTTATCCTGGGCTTAACAGTTGATGCTTTTTATGATACCCCGGGCCTGCATGCAGCTGCTTGCGTGCTTTTGGCACTGGTAAGAATACTCTTTATCAGCATTACAGTGCAAAAGGACGGATTTGATAATGAGCCCGAGCCCACGCTCAGTATAATGGGCTTCAGGTGGTTTTTAACGTATACCATAATACTAACTTTCATACATCATACGTTTCTTTTCTTACTAGAGGCATTTAACTTTTCTGACTTGTTATTTATACTGCAGCGGGTTATAACCAGCGCAATATTTACAGTATTTTTGATGCTCATCACCGGCCTATTGTTTTTCAGAAAAAGGGAACGTAAATGAATACTTTTTTTCAGCGACGTTATGTTATCGCAGGCGTTTTTATTACCCTGATAATAATTCTGCTGGCTCGCCTGTTTTACATGCAGGTAATAGACGACCGGTACCTGAAGATTGCTAAGGACAACGTAATCCGTCAGTTTGTGCAGTATCCTGCTCGCGGTCCTATCTTAGATCGCCATGGTAAAATACTGGTTCAAAATAAACTCGTTTATGTTGTATCTGTTATCCCTCGCCAGGTAAAACCTTTTGATACCGTTGAGTTTTGCAGGCTTTTAGACATTACACGTGAGGATTTTGACAAACGGTTTAACAAGGCTATCGGGTACTCGCGTGCATTGCCTTCTAAGTTTGATAAACAGATCTCACCTGAACTTTATGCTTCCTTGCAGGAGCGCATGTCAGAGTTTCCCGGCTTTTTTGTTGAACCTCACCCTGTGCGTATTTATCCTGACTCAACAGCGGCACATTTTTTAGGTTACATTAGCGAAGTTAGAGACTATGATATTGAGAAATCAGGCGGCTACTATCGCCCCGGAGATTATATCGGAAAATCCGGCGTGGAAAAATCATATGAGACGATTTTGCGGGGACAGCGCGGGGTGAAAAACATGTTGGTGGATTCGCGCGGTGTGCAAAAAGAATCATACGCCAATGGAACCTTTGATACCGTTGCCGTTGCGGGTGAAAAGGTAATATCATCCCTTGATATAAGGATTCAAAAGTTGGGCGAAAAATTAATGAAAAATAAGATAGGCAGCATTGTTGCAATAGAACCGTCAACCGGCGAGGTATTGTGCTTTGTTAGCAGCCCTACTTATGACCCTAATCTGATGGTGGTTGGTCCGGACAAGGGCAAGAATTACGAAAGGTTGGAAGAAGATCCTTACAATCCCTTTTTTATAAGGCCCATAATGGCTAGTTATTCACCCGGTTCGTCCTTTAAGCCATTAAGTGCGCTCATTGCCTTGCAGGAGGGCATCATCACACAGCAAACAACCTATACTTGTACAGGCTCTTATTTGCCTAATAGGGGCAGGCCCAAATGCACGCACGTTCACGGCGTGGTAAACTTAAGCAGCGCGATAGCCGAATCGTGCAATGGTTATTTTGCAATGGTGTTTGAAAAGCTTATTAACTATAGAGGTGCAAAGAATACGGCAGCCAGTTTTACAGATTGGCGGTCTAAAGTTGAGAGATTTGGTTTAGGACAGAAATTGGGATTAGACATGTCTGGTGAAAAATCCGGTTATCTGCCCACTGCGAAACGGTATGATAGAGATTATAAGCCGGGTGGCTGGCGCTCAAAAACCATATTGTCATTATCTATAGGGCAGGGCGAAGTAAATGCGACTCCTTTGCAACTGGCCAACATTGAATGCATTATTGCCAATCATGGTTATTACTATTTACCTCATCTGGTTAAATCGGTCGGTAACAAGCCCGTAATTAAACGTGATTATACTGTGCGCCATAACGTAGGTGTTGACAAAAAATATTTTGAACAGGTTATTGATGGTATGCAAAGCGTAGTAGAATATGGTACCGCACGTGGATCCAGAATACCCGGTATAAATATGGTAGGCAAAACAGGTACTGTACAAAATAACCATGGTGCCAACCACTCGGTATTTGTAGCCTATGCTCCGCGCGAAGACCCAAAAATAGCTATTGCTGTAGTGGTTGAAAACTCAGGCGATGGTGGCACATGGGCCGCGCCTATTGCCAGCTTTATTGTAGAGAAGTATTTGCGTGATACCATAACACTACGGGGCATAAGGCCAGATTATTACATTAATTCAAATCTGCTTACGCCGCCACAGCAAAAGAAAAAGCTAACAGCGGCCGATAGCGCCAAGATAAAAGCTGCTGCCACTCCTGTGAAATCGACAGCGGTAAAGCAGAAGGTAGATAAAAGTGTTACTGTCAACGTTGTAAGCAAAATACCGGGAAGATGAACCATAATAACCAAAGGAGCTTCTTTTTTAATGTTGACTGGCTAACTGTATTTGTTTACCTGGCTTTGTGCACCATCGGCTTACTAAGTATTCACTCGGCGGTATTTAGTCCGGAACACCCCGGGTTGATAGATCTGGATACGAACTATGGCAAGCAATTTATATTTATCATAATATCGGCTATTCTGGCGGTTTTTATACTGTTGCTGGAAAGCCGTTTTCTCTCGGCTCTGGCGCCCGCTATTTATGTGGTTACCGTGTTGTTGCTTATAGCTGTGCTAACCGGGTTAGGACGAAACGTTGGCGGCAACCAGGCCTGGATACCTATTGGAGGGGGCTTTAGGTTGCAACCATCAGAGTTTGCCAAATTTGCTACCTGTTTGCTGCTGGCGCGTTATTTAAGCAGCGTTAATATAAAGCTTACAGAGCTGCGCTCGTTTAGCGTAGCCGCAGGTATTATCCTGTTTCCGATGGTACTTATAATGCTGCAGCCCGACGCCGGTTCAACCCTGGTGTTCAGCTCGCTGATATTTGTACTTTACCGCGAAGGCTTGTCGCCGTATTTCCTGATATTGGAGGGATTGTTCATAGCTTTGTTTGTACTTACCATTAAGTATGATTCTGTTGTATGGGTGGTAGCGGGTGTGGTTGCACTTACCATTCTTTTAATAATGTTGTTTAAACGCAACCGAAAAATGGTGGTAACCCTGCTTGCGGGCGCAGCCATTTGTATCGCTTTTACATTCAGTGTGCAATTTATTTATAAGAATGTTTTACAGCCGCACCATAAAACCCGTATTGATATTGTATTAGGCATTACCAGCGACCCCCGCGGTAAGGGTTATAATGTAAACCAATCAAAAATAGCTATTGGCTCGGGCAAGTTATTTGGTAAGGGTTATATGGAGGGCACGCAAACCAAGTATTCCTTTGTGCCGGAGCAAAGCACCGACTTTATTTTTTGCACAGTAGGCGAGGAGTTTGGCTTTGCCGGCTCAATAGTTGTGCTGGGGCTTTATATGCTGCTGGTGCTGCGCATAATAGTTATTGCCGAGCGACAGCGGTCGCCGTTCTCGCGTATTTATGCTTATGGGGTAGCGTCCGTTATTTTCTTCCACGTATTTATCAATATCGGAATGACGATTGGTATCGTTCCCTCCATAGGTATACCACTGCCGTTTATCAGTTATGGCGGGTCCTCGCTCATCGGTTTTACCCTAATGTTGTTCGTGCTGCTTAAGCTCGACTCCAACCGGATGGGCATCATCTAAAGGCAGAATCGAGGTGTTGCAGAAAAAGAGGCAACAGTTTGCAACACTTGCAACAGTGTTTTTTGTAAGTTCTTGTTTATCAAATTTTTACAAATAGTATAGGTTTAACATGCAACACTTTGCAACAGACTTATTCGTCAGGAAATTTAGCTGTGGTATGAGCTTAACAAATTGACTATCAAATGTTTGATAAAAGTGGAAATTGACACTTTTTTTGAAGCACTTTGCAACACTTTTTAATTGCCCGGCCGTCCCCGAAAAGATCCGTTAAAATGAAGCGGACTAATAAATACCCGGCCGATAATATCAAAAAATAAACCCCCACAAAAAAAAGCGATGAGCCTAAACCCACCGCTTTCTATTTTTTAAATCCGATATCGAAAATCCGATATCCGAAATCAAATTACTCTGCTATTACTGAGAAAGGTACCTGTACCTTAACTTCTTTGTGCAGGTTGATGTTAGCAACATAATCGCCAACAAATTTTGGTTCCTGATCAAAGGTGATGCGACGACGGTCAACATCAAAACCTTCTTTTTTCAATGCATCAGCAATTTGTATTGTGTTGATGGCACCGAAAATTTTGCCGGTTTCGCCTGCTTTAGCACCGATGTTTAATTTAACACCTTCTAAACGGGCAGCAATTGCGTCAGCATCTTTGCGTATTTTATCCTGTTTAAATGCAGCTTGTTTAAGGTTTTCGGCCAAAACTTTGCGTGCACTCACTGTAGCTAATATAGCATAACCTTTAGGGAACAAAAAGTTACGACCATAACCCGGTTTTACGGTTATGATATCGTCTTTTTCGCCCAGGTTTTTAATATCTTGTTTTAAAATAACTTCCATTGCTTATACCTCCCGATTATTTTAATGAGTCTGTAACATAAGGTAATAAACCAATGTGGCGAGCACGTTTAACGGCTTGTGCCACTTTACGCTGGAATTTTAATGAAGTACCTGTTAAACGGCGAGGTAATACTTTACCCTGATCATTAACAAACTTTAATAAAAAGTTAGCGTCTTTATAATCGATATACTTAATACCGTTCTTTTTAAAGCGACAGTATTTTTTACGGTTGTCCTCTACTTTAGGGGCAGTTACGTATTTAATTTGTTCGTTAGCCATTAGTTTGCTTCCTCCACTTTAGCTGCCGGCTTTTTGTTAAAAGCACCGCTACGTTTTTTGTCGTTGTAAGCAACGGCATGTTTATCCAAAGCAATTGTAAGGAAACGCAAAACACGCTCATCGCGCCTTAACTCAACCTCCAATTTGTTAATTAAATCACCTGGAGCCTTAAATTCAGTTAAGTGATAGTACCCTGTAGTCTTCTTTTGAATAGGGTACGCTAGTTTTCTCAAACCCCAATTATCCTCCTGGACAATTTCGGCTCCGCCATCAGTTAGAGTTTTGCTGTATTTGGCAATAGCCTCCTTAGCAGTTTCTACTGAAAGCAACGGGGTTAGAACGATCACGATTTCGTACTGTTGCATTTTTGTACTTTGATTTTTAGTTATTTACCCGACAATTCGGGGCTGCAAATGTAGTAAATACATTTTGTTTTTTCAACAATATTGTCATGTATTTTTATGGCACAAACCGAAGAGATTTAGCTTAAATTGCATAATGCAGAGAAAACTCCTTATCCTCAAAAAAACAGCTATTCTGTTAGTATTACTGTTAGCTTTTAAAACCTCCGTCTGTCAGCTAAAAGCCGTACAGAAAAAAGCAACGGTTTCTTTAAGCGATACTGCCCGTCTGGCTAATTTAATTCGCGATGTACGCGCAATGATGAAGGCAACAACTTTAGGTGACTTTTCCGTGCTTGCTAAATACACACACATCCATTAGTTGTGCGATCGATGGGGGGAGCAGATAAAATGGCGGCTTATTTAACAAAAGAATTTAGGAATATGCAAGCGCAGGGTATAAAATTTGATGAAGCACAAATAGGGACGCCCAGTAAATTTATTTATACCGGAGGTGAGTATTTCTGTGTTATTCCGCAAAAGGTTATCATGGTGAATGGGAGTAGGCGAATTGCCAGCGCTTCATCCTTACTTGGTGTAAGTAATAACGGAGGAAATACATGGCGTTTTGTTGACGCAGGAGGAATGACCGATGAGCAAGTAAAACAATACTTCCCGAAAATATACGGAAAACTAATAATTCCTAAACGTTCCGAAGCAAAAGAGGTGACTGAATAGTGTCAACCCCTGTTAATAAAAATAACAGCTTTTTAACATTCAGTACAAAACATTCCGGTAAGTTCGTTTGTCTTTTAAGAGTTGTCTTTTTTCAGTTACCCAAAATATTACCGCTATGGATTTTAAACAATTTGAAGGCCAAACAGCAAGCCACTCCGTGTTTATGTATGATACCATTTACTTTCAGTCGCCTGATGAGTATGAAGATACCGAACAGGACGATTGGGATGATGAAGAAGACGAAGATTTTGATGATACCGCGGCCGACATAGATGATTTAAACGCCATACGTGTAGGTGATGACCTGGACCAAAGTGATGATGCCTACGATATTACCAACCCCGATCCGGACGATGACCATTTGCCGGATGATGATTTGCAATAAGTTTACTAAGATTATGTAGTGCGTTACTGCTGTACGATTGTGTATGGCTGCAATAATATGCGTTGTTTTTAAATGAAAAAATGCAACGTGGTATAACTATGTTTAATGTTACCAAGTTAAAAACCAAAACGTAGCAGGTGAACGTTAATTTGGTGCTGTAAAGGCTTGTATTATTATAATAATAGCGATTATATTATTATAATTACGTACCAAATTAATTTACATGTCCGATTCCCGTTCAGAATATTACATAACCGCCCGAAAATTCTGGAAAACCGTTACCGATAGTGATATTACCGTATCTTCCTCTATGCTTCAAACGCAACTTGAAGCGTATAGGCGGCAGTTCAGTGTATTTCAGGCTGGTAATTATTATTATATCATATTGAATATGTATAAGGGCGAGTTGGAATATGTTGATCAAAATGTTACCCATGTGCTTGGTTACCAACCCGGCGAATTTACCATCGCTTTTTTAATGGATAATATTCACCCTGACGATAAAACTTACTTTTTGAATTTTGAACACAGGGTAGTGGAGTTTTTTAAAGCCCTGCCTTTTGAAAAGATAGCTAAATACAAGGTTCAGTATGATATCCGCATTAAAACAAAAGATAATAAATATGTGCGTTTGCTGCACCAGGCTTTACAAATAGACTATGATGAAAAAAATTACTATCGTACGCTAAGCCTGCACACAGATATTTCTCACATAAAACAGAATGGGATACCCTGTTTTTCGCTGATAGGCTTAGATGGCGAGCCATCTTATTATAACATTCAGGATGCCAATGCTTTCACCAAATCTTATGACCGGTTTACCAAGCGCGAGCGGGAAGTTTTAAAGTGCATTGTTGAGGGTAAAAGCAGTAGGGAAATTGCCGATGAGATGTACATCAGCCTGCATACAGTTAACGTTCACCGCAAAAATATTCTGGCAAAGGCAGCAGTTAAAACAGCGGTAGAACTGGTTAGCATGGCTATAAAAGAGTGCTGGGTGTAGCATTTCAAAATTTAGATATTATGTGCATTAGGTAAAAAATAACTATTAATAGTTATTTTTTTATGTGTGGCTACCCGGTAATTTTACATGAACACAGTTTGTTAAGTTACAGAGAAATATAAATTTCAGTATGTACCACGGGAGCACACATGCTGTTTAAACAGAGGCAATTGATTAAATATGAAAAAAGCTTTTTTAAGTATTGCGTTAGCATTCAGTATCTGCACCTTAATGGCGCAGTCTACATCAGTATGGCAAGGGGAGGGAGAACTGGCGGGTATAAGTTTTAGTTATGATAGAACAGAGGATGGAATAGTTGAAAACCCAAGGACAGGTACAAAATTCACAAAGTATGAAATAACCACTAAATTAGTTAACGGAACGGGTAAAGATGTACTAGCGGTTGTAGTGGGCACGTCAAGCCTTCATTGCAAGTTTGTTACTAAAATGGATAAACTGAGCGAAGCCGACAGGGTTTTTTGCAGTGGACAAAACAACACGGGTATATTTCATGGGCAATTATGTAAGGTAAATATACTGTGTGCTAATACAACGGTGCGGGATATTCCTAAACATATACTTTGCCCACTGGGAGAACTTCCCGAGGTATCGTATCTCAACATCAGGGTTGAATCCCTACAACCTAAACCAAGCCAAACGCTGGAACCATCTGTTACTTATAACCCTAACGGCAATAGGCCCGAAGAGAAAGTAAGCGTTAGGGTGCCGGAAAATACAAAGCCAGATGCCGGTACAGTGCTGCCAAGCTACCCCGGAGGAACGCAGGCATTGTATGCTATGTTTGCACAAAACGTAAAATATCCTCGGGTTGATTTGGAAAAAGGGGTGCAAGGGAGAGTTTCTATCTCATTCGTTGTTGAGAAAGATGGTTCACTGACAGATTTT
>CBFGNU010000088.1:0-13364 GCA_965650195.1 uncultured Mucilaginibacter sp.
TCTTTTATTCTTTTGCGGATGATCTCCGGATTGGCATCATCAGGCCTGCCTGAATCTTTTCCTCTTAATAATAAGCGTTTTTCAAGCTCATCATCATTAACCTGCAGGGCTATCATGCCTGTAATTAATGATTTTTTGGTTCTAAGCAGCACATCCAGCGCTTCAGCCTGTGCCGTTGTACGCGGGAAACCATCAAAAATAAAACCCTTAGCGTTTTTATTAGAGTCAAGTTTATTGCTGATCATGCCAATAACTACGGCATCAGGAACCAATATCCCCTGATCCATCAGTTTCTTAGCTTCTAAACCTAAAGCAGTGCCCTCAGAAATCTCGCCACGCAACAAATCGCCGGTTGAAAGGTGGATAAGTCCATATTTTTCAATAAGTTTTTGTGATTGGGTGCCTTTACCAGCCCCGGGAGGGCCAAATAGTACTAAGTTGAGCATGCTTATTTAAAATTAAAAGCCTTTCTACGGTTGATACAGAAAGGCTTTGTTCCCAGTGCACTTGTAGGGATTCGAACCCCAAACCTTCTCATCCGTAGTGAGATGCTCTATCCAATTGAGCTACAAATGCTTTTATTTTCAACGTAAAAAAGGTAATAATTCACTTTTTTTACGGACTGCAAAGATAGAATATCTTTTCAATCTTGTCTAAAAAAATAAAAAAAATACATTCAGCCTATTATAAAATACTGATGTAAAGGATTATTTCTTTTTGAAACATGGATAATATTTATTTACTTTGCATTACAAAGTACTTTTATAATGAGATTTAACCGAATATATTTCATCCTGGCAACTACCCTATTTTTTATTGAAGTAATAATAGCTCTTTATGTACACGATGCTTTTATACGCCCCTATTTTGGCGATGTGCTGGTAGTAATATTACTTTACTGCGCTGTCAGATCCGTTGCTAACACTCCCGTTATAACAACAGCAATTACAGTTTTTTTCATAGCCTGTTTAATAGAGCTATCGCAGTATTTCCATTTAGTACAACTTTTGGGCTGGGGCAGCTCAAAAACAGCTGCAACAGTGTTAGGCACGTCCTTTTCTTTTACGGATGTGCTTATGTATGCCTTGGGTATACTGACAGTTATCGGCGTAGAAACTTATTTTAAAAACCTGAATACATATACAATAAAAACAAATGAAAACCCTAGATAGCACCGACAAACGTGTGAAAATTTGCATTTGGATAGTTATAATCGGCTTATTTATAAGCGGGGTCACCGCCTTCCCTATTGAAACCCAGTTAGCCTTTTTCATAAAACATCAACCAGACAGTTCATCATTCATAAGCGTTTGGCTAAATAAGGTTTACCTGGCTATAAAGAATACTAATGCGCAGTATCCGTTTATTAGCTATGGAACGGATTGGCTGGCTTTTGCTCACGTTATATTGGCAATACTATTCATCGGTCCGCTTAAAGACCCTGTACGCAACATCTGGGTGGTGCAGTTTGGCATTATAGCCGCTGTGCTTATATTTCCATTGGCCTTTATTGCAGGCAGCATAAGGGGTATTCCATTCTTCTGGCAATGTATAGACTGTTCCTTCGCGGTAATAACTTTGGCGATATTATTGCCGTGCTATAAATGGATAAAAGAAATGGAGGCGCGAACATGAAAACTTTTGTTGCCAAAAACTCTATAGTGCGTAAAATATGGGGCCGCGCTGATACCACCCTATTCATTTTTGCCGGTGCGGCTGCAGAATTTGCTTTGAACAAAGCGGTAGACTGGCTTTACTTTACCGGAAAATTGCCTGCCGACCCATTGGGCCGGTTGTTCTCAACCATAACTTACTCCCGCCAAATAATTTTTGCGGATGAAGCAACCGCGCTGCAGGCTATTGATAAAATAACCGCTATACATAAAGGTGTTCAGCAAAACCGTGGGGCTACCATACCTGATTGGGCGTACCGCGATGTTTTGTTTATGCTGATAGATTACAGTATACGATCATTTGAACTAATTGACAGGCAGTTAACCAAAACAGAGAAAGACGAGATATTTGATGTATTTAACCGAATGGGAAAAAGGATGCAAATACAAGGGCTGCCTACAGATATAACCGAGTGGTATATAATGCGCCATGCATCGCTAAAGCAGAACATGAAATACAGCAACTTTACAGCTGATCTGTATAAACAATACAAAAAACACCTCGGCTCTTTCAGGTATCAGCTTGTGTTACAGGTGCAACGTGTTTTGGTACCGCCGCATGTAAATAGTTTACTGAATTTCAAAAAAAGGCTTTGGATACTGCCCGCGCTGAGCGCCTATAAATTATTACGGCGGATGGGGGTTGATAGTTTTTTCAGAAATGCTTTATTGCCATCAGCATATAAAGAGCAAATTAAAGGTTTAGATGTAAAGTAAAGGTGGATGAAGATTTGCGGCCCGAGTCGGCAAAGCCACAAAAAAGGGAGCCCCTTGATCAGGAGCTCCCTTAAAAAATTTCTATTTCTACTATCTAGGCGGGCCACCAGGTCCACCGAAACCTCTGCCACGTAATACCGGGCGGATAGTATCCAGTTCTGCCATTGTATAGACAGCTGTTCTTGCAGCGGTAGCTTTCCTAACGGTTGCAACGTCTTCAGGCAAAACTACAGTTCCTTTGTTGCCAAAATCACTGCGGATATAGCTCAATACAGACGCTATATAATCATCATCGTTACCGCCTAAAGCCGGCATAGCATCCGGGTAAGTAGTACCGCGGATAGGGCCCGTTAAGCCATGTAATAATGTACGGATCAATTTCTCAGGCCCAAATGCATTAACATCAGGGTTACCTGCAAGCGCCGGAGCTGTAGAGCTTCCGCCACCAATAACCACACCCTTACCATCAGTACCATGGCAGGTAAAGCAAAGTTGCTTATAAATTACCTGGCCCTGGCCTACTAACTTGGCGCTTTGAGCACTCAAAGCTGCCTGGCGTGCTGCCTGTTCGGCTTTGGCTTTAAGTTTAGTTTCTCTTGAGTTTTGCGATAAAGCAAGCATCGGATCGTTGGGATTATTCTTGATCAGATCAGCAATGATCTTTTTAGATTTATCAGAATCAACAAAACGCATGCTCAGCATTAATTGGAAGCGAACATCCGCATCCGGGTCATTCATCATAGTAGCTAACTGATCAATAGCTTTTGGATCTGTTTTCATCATATCCTCGCCTATCCACGCTACAGTTTTACGAACGCGTGCGTCGTTATCTTTCATAGCCGCTGTCCAGGTAGCGTTATCCAGTGATCCCATGCCGTTCAATGTCCACAATGCGTGGATACGTGTAAGGTGGTTAGCACCCGGATCAAGTGCCATTTTTTGCAGAGTTGGAACAACCGATTTATCATTACGGATAACCAGCAATTTTTGTGCTTCATCTCTCCACCAGCCATTGCTGGTATTGGTTAAATGCTGCACTAACTGTGCACTGGTCTCGGTGTATAAGTTAAATTTCTTTTTGAAATCCGGCTTGTAATCGTCATGCACTAAACGGAAGATACGGCCGCGACCAATATTTTTTTGCAGGCCTTTGTCTTCAATTTTACCACGTAGGAAGGTTCCTTTTCTGGTCCAGTTACTTTCCTGGATAATCCCGTGGTACATATCCACAATATATAAACTACCATCCGGACCTGTTGCGGTGTTAACCGGGCGGAAGTTGATATCTGTCGAGCCAATAAACTCTTGCTTGTCATAAGCGTTACGCAGGGTTACTTTACCATTGGTATTGGTAACCTTAGCGCGGCGAATGATACGACCTACAGGCTCAGGAATTAACAGATCTCCGTACAGATCTTTAGGCAGCATGTTGCCGCGATAGATTGACTGACCTGCAACTGCAGTAAAGTGATTAAGCGTGCTGTCTGTAGAACGTAAGCGAATTGGGCCGCCCTGAACGTCAGGAGTGGTTACAATTGGCCAAACCTCCTGGAATTCAGCGTCAAACTGATCCTTGGCATCTAACTGACCATAATGAATATTCTGTTGGAAATCGCGCGCAGGAGTTTCAGAACCCGCGTTTGAGAAGAACAAGCGGCCATAATCATCATGCGTTAAACCCCATTGCGGTGGTACGCCTTCCTGTATCTCCTCGCCTATTACTTTTTCGCCTTGTAATGTAAAACGAACCGGATCATAAGTAACATACATGCGGTTATCTAAATTCCAGATCAAACCACTTTTTTGGTGCTCCAGGTTATTGTTGTTACCAACTGTCGGGCTGGTGTAAACTGTCGTCTTTTTATCAGAAACGCCGTCGCCGTTAGTATCCTGGAAACAAAATACATCATTCGTCCAGGTAAGGTTTACCAATAAGCGGCCATTATCAAGTGGCTGCAGTGTTCTTGGCAGTACTATATTTTCAACGTAAACGGTCATTTTATCCATCACACCGTCGCCGTTGGTATCTTCCAAAAGCTTGATCTTACATTTTTCGTCACGCTGACCATTTCCGTCAGCATCAGTCATGTAGGTATTCATTTCGGCTACGTACATTCTGCCTGCGCCATCCCATGCAATGGCAACCGGTTGGCTTACCATTGGTTCTGAAGCTACCAACTGCAGGTGATACCCGGCAGGTAGGTAAATGTGCTTCATCTCTTCTTCAGGCGACTTTGGCGTAGGATCAGGGTGCATATTCACCTTTATCCGACCTGCGGCATCGCGCTCTACAGGGTATTGTGTAGCATACTTTTGAGACGACTTACAGGTATAAAAAGCCACTGCCGATAAGCAGGCTATACCCAAAAGCCATTTGTTATTATTTTTCATTATTAAAGGTTATATATAGTTTTTAGTTTCTCGGGAATCTGAATCTTATTGCATTTTTTTTCTACCGATGGCGTATTCAATACCACCTAAAATATGTTGCAATACAAAAGGCTCGTCGAAAGCGGCTGGGTCATGCCCTAAAGCTGTATAAAAAGAACGGCCGCCATCAAAATCATGCCACCAGGCTAAAGGATGATCGCCCATCTTTGCACCTGCATTTCTTCCGTCATAAGTACCGGCAGGTGTTGAAGCTTCGTCTAATTTTAGCAATACATTCACATCTTTTGGCGCATAAGTATAAGCGTACCACTCATCTTTTCTTTCCCAACGAGCCGGCAACATTTTGGTCGCTATTGAGGTTTTGTCAACAACGTCAATAGTTGCTAACGGAACACCCATTGGATGTTGTTTAAAATACGCACCTACCAGGTCGCCGTACCACTGCCATTGCTTTTCGGCGTCGCTGGCAGCGTGTATGCCAACATAACCTCCGCCGTGTTGGATAAACTTTTTCAAAGCATCCTTTTGCGCATCTGTCTTAAAAAAGTCACCTGTGGTGCTTACGAAAACAACTGCTGCATATTGCTTCAGGTTAGCATCATTAAAATCATCGATGTCAAATGTAACTACAACATCAAATTTATTTGCTACCCAATTTTTGCACGGCAGCCACACCAGCCGGTATGGATGTATGCACAAATGCCGCCGGTAACCCGAAAACCAAAACTTTTGGATCTTTGGCCAATGCCGCGTTAAAGTTAAATACCGATAAAACAACTATAGCAGCTACTATAAGTAAGCCGTATGATTTGCCCTGTTTTTTTGTGTACATGATTATTTATATAATTTAAGTTTATAGTGGTTTCTATTGGTTGCATTTCGCAGAAAGGTTAGCTCCGCGACTTGCATTGCTTAGCCGAACCGGCTAATATTAAAACGGTATTAAGAAAAAAGCCCTACCTATTTTAAAGGTAGAGCTTTTTTTTTTTAGTTAAGAGACAATATATATTGTACCATCTTTTTTACATCTGCCGGAGGCAAGGATGGGTGCGGCGACATTGGTGTAGTACCCCAGTTGCCTGATCCACCTGCAATTATTTTCTTGGTCAGCATATCATAATTCGCTTCGGTTGGCGCATATTTTTTTGCTACATCATTGTAAGCAGGGCCAACCAACGGGCCATCTACTTTATGACAAGCCAAACAATCTGATTTGGTAAGGGCCTGTTTGCCTATTACCAGGTCAGCCGCGCTTACCTTTGGCGTAGCGGTTACTGTTGTAACTTTAGTGGTCTTTTTAACCGTGGTTTTCTTTTTGGTTTGACCAAATGACAAATTAGCAACAAGCATAGCACATATAAAACTTGTTAATACGATAGTCCTCTTCATTTTCCGTTAGTGTATATAATTAATTGTTGTATTACTTATTTAAAACTGCTGTAGGTTGAGCGAACAAATTTAATTAATATGGGTTCAAAAACAAGCCCGCCCCCTTACTCAAAAACTTATTAGCTGCTTTTTTGACCTTAAAACGCGCTAAAAGTTTAAAAAGTGTTAAATAATTGCAACAATAAGGCATATACTGCCTATGTAAAGGATACACGAAGCAGTCCTTTACCCTAAAAAAAATTTCACTGTAGTATAAATGTTACCAAAATGATCGTCATTCTGAAAACGACGGAAACGACAAGGTAGGTCCTCGGAAAAGTACATCGCCAATAAAATCGGAAGGAGATTGAAAGAATCTCAAAACTTTTAATATAAAAGTTATCTGCATAAGAAGTGTTCCCAACTTGTCTTCCTATGCAGATAAAGGTTTAGAATTAACAATTTAGCCCAGAGCAGGTAACTGTGCAAAAAGTATGATACTGACGCCAAAATTGCCTAACATACTCCTGAGCAACAATACAACAATCCCCAGGAGAATTACAATCGAGTTGAGGAGTAAAAATCGATGGATCGTCGCAAGAAAAATAACAAGTCGACGCCCAATACCCACCACTAATTGACCTCATTTGTTCTTTAGACAGCATTTTTCCGCTAGGCAATTTTAATTTTTTCATAATAAATAAGTTTAGATTTTCGCCTTTATAAATGGCAAAAGCGCAGCCAACCCGTTTTACCAAAGACGGGCAACTTTAGGATTTCAATATGCGCGGGGTATTAATAGGTTTATTATTAATGCAAGTTATTAATCAGTAACATATAAAGCAAATAATTTCAGAAAACTTGATTTAAAAAACCACCATTCGATCCGGAAATTTTTCGCCGTAGTTCATTACCATGTTGCGGATATAATCATTGCCCGGATAAGGGGTAAGTTGGGTTTTTAATTGCTGCAGATCGTTGGTTTGAAAACCGGGTGTAATATAGCCCATGCCATAAAACTGTCCGCGCTCTACCAGTATACAGCTATGCTCATCATAATTACGGCCTTCGTCACGGATAGCAAAGGTTGGCAAAGCATTCTTTAATCCTTCAATTGCGTTGGTTACCTTATTATTGTATTCGGCAACCGGCTGTACACCTTCGCAGGCGCAAGCGCCGGAATGAACACCTGTGCAGGCATAACTGTTGCGTTGTATAAAACAAAGCTTAGGGCAAAGCTCAAACTGGTCAATAAGGCTATGGATAATGCTGTAGCCTTCGTTTATAGAGTTGCAGGTATACACAGGCTGCAGTGCGAATTTACGCCGCTTATCAACCGCCAGTCGCATATACCCGCTCTGATCCTCAAAAACAAACAGCCCGTAAGCATGCTCAAAGCGCTTTAACGATCGGTTATATTTTGGCCATAATCGTTTTATTTCAACCGCTTCCAGCACAAATGCTATCAGCTCGGTACCACATTCCTGAAAGGTTATCCTGTGAATATTGCGCAAAAACTCCTGCCGCTGGGGGCCGGGGTTATTACCCGTAAAATGGCTGCAAACGCGTTTTTTTATATTACGTGCCTTACCTACGTAAATTACTTTTCCCTTTTTATCATGAAAGTAATATACGCCGGGCATCATTGGCAGCGCTTCAATATCTGTTTTTGGTAAATGCGGAGGTAATAACTGCTCTTTTGAGTTTTGCTTAAGGGCTTTTTTAATATGATCTTCCTTATCGGCACGCAGCATCATCCCAAATAACTCTGCTGTTGCCTCAGCATCGCCCAAAGCACGGTGGCGGCTTTCGTTATCAATACCTAAGCTGCGGCAAAGCCTGCCTAAACTGTAGGATGCATGACCGGGCAAAATTTTTCGTCCTAGCCTAACAGTGCAAAGCTTATTACACGTAAGATCATACCCCGCCTGCCCCAAATGATAGCGCACAAAGGAATAATCAAAATTAACATTGTGGGCCACGAAGATCTTTCCATGAAGCAGGTGATAAACATCGGCAGCCACGTCCTCAAAAGGCGGGGCCTGCTCTACCATATCATTGGTTATACCGGTAAGGGCGCTTATATAAATAGGAATTTCCCTGCGAGGATTTACCAGCGTGCTATAACGCTGCGTTACTTTTTTGCCATCGTGCAGGCAAATGGCTATTTCGGTGATACCATTTGCGCTGGCATGCCCCCCTGTTGTCTCAATATCTACTATGGCGTACACATGGTAAAGTTAACAAGAATTGCTAATTTATTTAGTTATGATAAAAAATAAATGCAATTTTATTTGTCCATCAATTTTACTTCACCGTAATCTCACCATCCCCATAAACCACCTGCTTTCCGCTGATGCCCTGCACAATTACCCTGAACTTACCGGTAATATCGCCTGTATAAAATGAGAATGATGCCTCACCATTCTCATTAGTGGCTACGCCCGGTTTCCAAAATAAGGTAGACAGGTATTGAGTTTCTAATTGGCCATCAGGACTTCTGTTGAGGCCATAGAATTCGCGGCCGGTGTAAATGGCTAAAACTTCTTGCCCGGTTGATGTACACCCCTGGTATACGCCACCTACAATAGCCTGACCTTTAACCGGGGCATATACTCTGCTGTTTGCAGGCGTATGATAAAAGCAGTTGAGGTAGCCGGCCAGACAAACATAGTCGCCGCATTCATTACGCAGGCCGTACATAGGTCCATTGTTTTTTACCCCCTTTATGGTAACCTCATTCAAAACAATATTTTTTTGCAGGCCCTTTAACTGCTGATCCATACTGCTTTCAATACGCCCGGCAATGCCCCAGTTTTTCAATACAGCAGCGTCTGCCACCTGTCGGTTAATTGGCTTAAAGGGATTATTTAATTGTATGGCGTAGTTTTTTTGCTCCAGCAGGTCTGTCCATACATTCACCTTCGAGCCTTCGGCTATTTCTAAAAGTTGCCGGTTGAGTGTAAAAGACCCATTAGGCTCGGTCATTACCTTATCAAAATTCTTGTTTCTGAGAACGAGTAATCTAATGGTGTCTTTAAATGGTTTACCACGATGAAGCAGATAGCCCTTAAATTCAGGCGGTGCGCCAATGCGCAAGGTATCGGCAGCTTTGCTTTGTACCAGGCCCTGCCAGGTGTACCGTCTCCATCCTTTGGTCAGAAACATATCCTCCAAAAAACTCTTGTTGGTGAAGCCCCTGCCCTGCGGATCGCGGGGTAACAGCCCCAGATCATGGTTAAGGTAAACATAGCTTTCAATATCCATTTCCTTATCGCCCTCTACCCTGCTCTCCTGTACAGCAGCAACGGATAGCAAGCCTTGTACCGGTTTACCGTCTGCATTTTTCAACGAAACGCTTACCTGCACGCTGTCTCTCTTATTATAGACCTCTTTTTCTGTTTTAATAACAGCGTTTACCTTTTGATTATAACGCGCGAAGAACAAGCGTTCAGCCACAGGCCTACCCTCTTCATCAAGCACCGTAACAGTGGCGACGCCTTTAGGCAATGCGGAAATAGGTAGACTAAGCTTTTTTCCATCTGCATTTGCCTGTATATCCAACAGCGCGAAATCTTCCCGGTAATTGTGGATCAATACTTTAAACTTTCCGGGGGTCTTGCTATAAACAGTCATGGCCAGGGTGTCGTTCACCACCGCTTCATTTAAACGAAGTACCACACCTTTGCTAAGCGCATCCGCAAGCTTATAGATGCTGTCCCTGTCAAGATAATTGTTTGCCCTCACCTTGAAAGTATAGTGGCTCCCTGCCTCTGGTTTAAGCTTAAAACGTGCCACACCATAACTGTTGCTGGAGATAGTACCTACAGCTTTATCATCGCTATATAACACACCACTTAAAGATACCGGCAATCCATCGGTTGTTTTGGTTTCTAGCGCTACCGTGTTTTCAAGCCCATCAACAAGGTTGCCGCCCTCTGGGAAGAAACGCACTTTCAGTCCTTTCGCTTGCTTTTTTGGTAATTTTATGCTCAGATACAGCGTATCATAGTTATAACTAACTTCAGTAAGCAACACGGGTTCGGTGCCGCTAAGCTGTGCTGCAGGGATGGAGATATTGGTGCTGCTTTCCTCATCAGCTAAAGTGATCTTTTGCATTTTACCCCCGCCTACTCCGTAAGTGATCACCGCTTTTCCCTTACGATCATAATCCTTAATGGTTAAACTTACGCTTGCCCTTACTGCGCCGTTATTGATGGCAGTATCCAACAGTGCAAGGCTTGCATTGAACCTGGTTTGCGAAATGCTTTTTATAGTGATGGGTTGGGAAAACATCACCACCGGTTTGCCCTGCTGATCCAACACATTGGTACAGGCATTAAACAGGTAATTGCCCGGCGGAATGTTATTAGGGACGACAACACTCCCGGCGCTCAGCCCATCTTTAATTACATGCTGTTGCTCAAAAAATATCCTGCGGTCATCTTCCCGCATTAATGAGACGGAGAGGATGTTGTGGTCGTGCATCTTTCCCAACGCGTTGTTGATGAGGTAAGCCGAGAACCACAACGATTCATTATTGGTGTAAAGGGTTTTATCGGTATGGACGAATAATACTTCGGATGAATGTGTTTTGGAGTATAACGCCAGTTTAGCATGCAATGAATCGGTATTTAAAGCTTTGGTTTGCGACCATGCGTTGCCGGCAAAAAGCAGCAAAACAATGTATAGCAATCTTGTTAGCTTTTTCTTCATTGATAGTTTAGGTGTTATTGGCGATAGTTTGTTAAACGGTTTAGAATTCCTAAAAGTATAACATTAACACCTCAATAAAAACACTAAACCAGTCTTCGCTATAGTTTATAGATAGGTGGCCTTAGCACTCCCCACCAACCTCGCAGCTATCGCCTTCTATAACATCCAGCTTAGCAGTCTTGTTAGCTAAAGCCCATTCGCTGTGAGCTTTTTCTATCGTCTGTAAAAATACGGCTGTTGCTTGTGCGCCTGATATACCGTATTTATTATCCAGCACAAAAAAGGGCACGCCGCTTATGCCTAACTGCTGCGCCTGCGCTATGTCTTGCTGTACATCAGCAGTATATTGGTCTGTTGCCAGTATTTGTTCAACAAGGGTTTTATCAAGACCGATAGATTCGCCTAACCCAACTAATGTATTATGATCTGCTATGTTTTTGCCTTCGGTGAAATAGGCGTTGAAAAGCGCTTCTTCAGCCTCTTCGCCTTTGCCGTTTTGTTTTGCCAGGTGTGCAAAACGGTGCGCGTCAAAACTATTGGCCACAACGGCTTTATCCATATGGTAGGTTAAACCTACTTCGGCAGCCATTTGGGTAACATGGTCGTTCATTTGGCGGGCGTAGTCAATTGTCCAGCCCTTGATATCAGCTAAGTACTGCGTTACATTTAACGAAGGATCCGTTTTTAGATGCGGGTTTAACTGAAAACTTTTCCACTCTATCTCAATATCAGCTTTGCTATCAAACTGCTGTAAAGCTTGCTCGAACCTCCGTTTGCCTATATAGCAAAAGGGGCACATCACGTCAGACCATATTTGTACTTTCATGGTACAAATTTACCTACGGTTATTTTTAATGGGGTAAGCGCAAAGTAAAATTAGCGGGGTGCGGGCGTTTCACAATGAAACGAAAAGGGCTGTTTTTACAAGATGTTTATTATCAGCATATTACATTACTTTTACAGCTAAATTTACTGACTTATAAGTAGTTTCACAGTGTTTCACTACGAAACATTAATTATTTAATAATCAGACACTTAACAATAAAAAACGTTTCACGCGTTTCATTCGTTTCATATATTTTGTGAAACGCTTACACTTCTAAAGTCATCTTTAGGGGCATCGCAAACAGGGCAGTTATAACTATCAATACTGTCAAATTCGGTACCGGGAGCGACATTGTTGGCCAGATCGCCATATTGCTTATCGTACCTGCTCAGGCAGCAGCTGCACTCATAAACTATCGTTTTTTCGTGTTGTTGTATTGCATCGTTCGGAAGCTCTGTTAGCTCTATCGCCTCGCTCTGCGATTTATAGAAGCTGTTACAAAGCTTTATCAAATTCTCAGCAAGATCTCCCCGCTCCACGTGTTCAACATAAAGCACTTCATCTTTTGAGTTGGGGTTAAAATCGCGGGTATGCGATATGCTGAATAATACGTCCGTTTCTTTTTTTATGATGACAGAACCGCGCAAACCGGTTTTGGGCTGCGTTTTAATAGCAAAACAAAGCTGATAAGTGCGCAGATCGGCCTCCTCAAACTGTCGTACCAATTGCAATTTGAGTTCGAGGCCTTCACTGCAAACGTCTTCCACCTGCCAGTTCAACTCATTAGCGGCGTGGCGTATATTGAAATGGTATTTGCTCAGTATAAGGCCCCACTGCGGGCGGTCGGCTTGCTCAATACCTTTTACAATAAGCGATTTCCAGGGTGTGGTATAGATCTGCCCAATACGGTTTTTTAAACACAGCAGGCAAACATCTTTTAAAAAGCTAAGCGAAAAAAGTTCGTTACGGCGGTAAACACCCAGCCAATACTTGTTGCTGTATTTATTGAAACCCTCGTAATAAGGCAGGTAAAAATCCGGAAGCTTTAGGGCTTCAGTGACCTGTTTAAAAACCACGTTCAGTTTCTTTTGCGACATTTTATAAAACAGGTCGGTATCAACATCCCCCCGGTTATAAAACAGATCTTTTTTCTGCAGGATGGTATCTTCAATCGCCTTAGCTAACGCAGGAATATCCTCCGAATAAACCAGCGTAGGGAAACAATACAACTGGTCGGTTTTAGGAAACCTTACATAAGTAAACCAGTAATTATTTGTATTAGAGGCTATAAAATTGATATGCCCGCTAAAAAACGGAACAAAGGTTTGGTTGCTGTCAACCAGGTTTACTTTTAGTTTGGGCTGATAATCAAAGCCATCAAAAATGTCTTTGTAAACACCTTCACGCAGCCAACCGTCGTAGTGGGTAAAAATGGTATCTGCAACGTAAGAACTTATGATATTTGGATGGCTGTCGCCATCAACCTCATAACTGATCGCTGATTTTAGCATATCCAGCTCCATATCCTCCAGGCGATCAGCAGCAACGCTAAAATAGAGCTGTTGCCGGTTGCCAAAGCGTATGCTTTCTGCACCGGCACCTTCGGCAATCAGTAATATCTCGTACAAATCTCCAGCAGATATAAAGCCCCCCGGTAAGTTTATTTTAATGAG
>CBFGNU010000089.1:0-13343 GCA_965650195.1 uncultured Mucilaginibacter sp.
ACAAGAAAAGCAAACACCAGCGTTGCTTCGGCATGAACAGGTTCATTTTGATATAGCGGAAATTTTTGCCAGGATATCGCTGCAAAGGCTCACCGGAACCGAATATACCGCCACGTTTAAAACGACTATCGATGAGATAACCGAAGATAATTTGCGAAACATGAAAGTTATGCAGGATCTGTACGACGAGCAGACCGATCATTCAAAAGAAAAAAAGATGCAGGCCAGATGGGAAATTTATATTGCAAATCTATTGAAAGAGCCGGGTCCGATAAATCCGGCCTGGTTAAACGGACCTGGAAAATAGCTGCACAAAACTCAGAAAGCTTATTTCTACATTCGTCATTATTGTTCGTATCAAACAAATGTCCTGCATTTTTCTTTTGTGTATATTCATTATAGAATCAAGAGACAAGAATCAAGAGTTAAGACTTTCTTAAACGCCTAATTCGTTCGTCTTGATTCTTTACTCTTGATCCTGACTTTAAAAAATGGCCATAAAAATTAAAGACCAGCCTTTTTACATTCAAAGTACAGCGGTATTATTCGGGTTGGTGCTGCTGGTGTATACATTAGCAATACTTACAGATATTTTGGTGCCGTTGGCATTCGCAGCGTTCATCGCAGTATTGCTAAATCCGGTTGCCAATCGCTTACAGCGATACAAATTATCACGGGGAATATCGATCGCTATAACTATGCTGGCAGCGCTGGTGGTGATAGCAGCTGTGTTTTACTTTCTGTCGTCGCAAATTGTTCAGTTTGGCGATTCGCTGCCTATGCTAAAACAGAAATTCGGGGAGATAACGCACGACCTGAAACTTTGGATCCAGGATGCTATCGGCACACCGGTAGCCAAACAGGATCAAATGATAAAAAAAGCGTTGGATAACGGGCAGGGCATGGTTGGCAAAACACTGGGCGGCTTAATTGGCACCCTTGGGATAATATTTTTGCTGCCGGTATACATATTCTTTTTACTGCTGTACAAACAGCTTATTCTTAATTTTTTGTACGAGGTTTTCGCCGAAGAAAACTCAGCTAAAGTGAGCGAAGTTTTACGCGAAACTAAAGGCGCTATACAAAGCTATATTGTTGGCTTGTTGATAGAGATGATAATTGTGGCTACTATGAACTCGGTTGCCCTTTTGTTACTGGGTGTAGAATATGCCATTTTAATAGGCTGCATAGGTGCTATACTTAACCTTATTCCTTATCTGGGCGGCATTATAGCTATTGCTTTGCCTGTGTTAATGGCTACAGTAACTAATGATGGTTACTCCACACAGTTGGGAGTTATTGCCGCTTACATTGTTATCCAGTTTATTGATAATAACATTTTGGTGCCGCGCATTGTATCCTCCAAAGTGCAAATAAACGCTTTAATGTCAATCATAGTAGTGCTGCTGGGCAACCAGTTGTGGGGCGTATCCGGTATGTTCCTGTCCATCCCCTTTGTAGCTGTACTTAAAATCATTTTCGACCGCATTGATGAGCTGAAACCGTGGGGCAAGTTATTGGGAGACAATATCCCTACCCGGCGCTTAGGTAAAATAGCGGGTAAAAAGAAAGAACTGACCAAAGACCCGGATCAGTAGATAATTATGGTCAACTGCTGCTAAGTTTCTACCGACAATTACGCACGCGTCTTCTTTATCCTTAATACACCCGATTCATACCATAAAAAGAGCGTTTTGTCACAAAAAATTCCTTTACTACATTTTTAGTTTTATATTGGCCCTATATATAAACCTAAATAAATGAAGATCACAATTGCTTCAATTGTCCTGTTTTTTGCTTTTGTTTTTTCCTCTGCCGCGCAAACTCCCTATAGCATAAAAGGTGTTGTTGTTGATACGGTAGACAAGGCAAAAATCCGCGCTACCGTAACCGTCCTCAACGCTAAAGATTCCATTCTGGTTAAATTTGTCCGTAGCAATACCGATGGCACATTTACCGTAACGGGACTACCTGCCGGCAAATTTTCGCTTTGGATAACCCATCCGGACTATGCGGACCATACTGAAAACTTTACGCTTGATGCCGCCAACCCTACGCACGATTTTGGCAATGTTAACCTATTGCTCAGAGAGCGCGTGTTAAATGAGGTAAAAATTAAGGGCGCGCCCATTGCGCTTAAAATAAAGGGAGATACCAGCGAGTTTAATGCCCGAGCCTATGTAATTCAACCTAATGATAAGGTAGAGGATCTGTTAAAACAGGTACAGGGCATGGCCGTTGACAAGGACGGGAAAATAACCTTTATGGGCGAGCAGATAAAAAAGATACTGGTTGACAACGAAGAATTTTTTGGCGATGACCCCAAGCTGGTTACCAAAAATTTGCGTGCTGACATGGTTGACAAAATGCAGGTTTACGACCGCAAAAGCGACCAGGCCAGCGTTACCGGTATAGACGACGGCGTAAAGATCAAAACACTGAACGTAAAATTACGCGAGGATAAAAAGAACGGCATGTTTGGCAAAGTTAGTGCAAGTGCCGGCAATAAAGGGCTATATAACGGCCAGGCAATGTTAAACAAGTTTAAGGGCAACTATAAGTTATCGGTTTATGGTACAACTTCCAATGACGGCCAGAACGGATTAGGCTATGATGACGCGTCAAGACTGGGCACACAATCAAGCAACACCGTTACCTTTGATGACGGAAGCACCGGCACCTACTTTGGCAGCGGAGACGATTATGACGACTCTTACTACGGTGGCCGTGGCTTTCCATCAGCCAGAACAGGTGGCATCCATTACGATACTAAATGGAACGAAAAAAAGCAATCTATTAACACCAACTATAAAATAAGTGAAATGGCCTTAACTAATAGTGTTAATACTATTTCGCAGCAAAATTTACCTGCCGAAGTTACTATTCCAGATCCCGCAGATAAAGTATTGAACAGAACTTCGGACAGAAGCAGTTACAACCATACTTTCGGACAGCGTGGCGACATAGCCTTTCAAAGCAATCCAAATGCGTCAACATCCTTAAAAATTGCCGTCGACGGAGCGTTTAAAGATGTTGATAATAACAGCAGCAGCGGCTCAACACTTACAAACGGAGACGGTAAATTAAAGACCCGCGAAATGCAGACCCAACGCGAGACCGGGCGGCAAAAGACTTTTAATGCCAGCTTTTTGTATTCAAAAAAATTCAAAGAGCCTAACCGTGTATTTTCATGGAATGTTAGCGAAACCTATAACGAAAACACCGCTACACTAAGATTCAACTCTCATATTTATTCGCCCGCTAAAAATCCGGTTGACAGTGTTATTGACCAAAACAAACCTACGGCCACATCCGGTTCAGTATTAAATAGTAACATTACTTACAATGAACCTTTGTCAAAAACCCTTTCGCTAGGTTTAAACTATGGTTTAGGGTTTAACAACAATTCATCAAACCGCGAATCATTTAATAGATCAGGCAGCGGCAATTATGATGAGCTAGATACCAAGTTTAGCAACAGCTACAAATTTAACCAGGTACTTAACCAGGTGGGCGCGGTTTTTAGCTATAAAAGTACCGATACAAAAACCACCTTTGCCTTTGGAACTAAAGCATCAAAAGTTAACTTTAAACAAATAGACCAATACACATCAAAAATTTACAAGCGCGACTTTATTAACTGGTTGCCGCAGGCGCGGTTCCAGCAAAAATTTGCACCGTCAGAATACTTAACCTTTCAATATAACGGCAGTAACTCTCAACCAAGTATTGATCAGATACAGCCCATCAGGGTAAATACAGATCCGCTGAATATTGTAATTGGCAACCCTAATCTGGGCCCATCATTCAGGCATAGCATGAGCGCATACTATAACGTATCGCAGGAAATTTCGGGCCGTTCATTCTATATAAATGCATCATATGGTTTTACCGAAAACACCATCATACCCAACATCACTTATGACCAGTTTGGAAAATCCACTACGCAGTATCGTAACCTTACTGACAGGATGCCAAGCAACTACAACATATATGCAAACCTGAGCCGAAAAATAGGTGCATTTAGTACAAGTTTATACATTTCAACCAACGGTAGCATAAATTACAGTTATAGCAATAACGTGTTAAACCAATCAAAAAACACAAATTACCGCGCCTCGCTGCGTATGTATATATCTAAACCTAAAAAATATAATTTCTCGATATCGGGTGGGCCAACCTATACCTTTAGCAAGCAATCGTTACAGGCGCAGAGCAATTATAACTCTGCCGGATTTAATGGCTATGCCTATTTTAACCTGTATTTACCGGCTAAATTTCAGCTGAGTTCTGATATTGATTATGAATACCAGGCGGCCGTTCAAAATGCGCCCGCTATTAGTCAGCCTATGCTAAGCGCTTCGCTTAACCGCAGTTTTTTCAAAAACGAGAGTTTGAAATTATCTGTCACGGGAAATAATTTATGCGATATAAACCCGAATAACCGCAACATAACCGCTACCGGTTTTACACAAACCAATTATGCCGCCATACGCAGGTATTTTATGGTATCACTATCATGGGATTTTACAAAATTTGGAACAACTGACACTCCTTCAAACTAATAAATTATGAAGAAGATTTTCACTATAGTTAGCTGCTTACTTTTAGCAAGCAATATGATAATGGCTCAGGGGGCCAGAATGATAACAAGCGGCATCATTGAGTATGAAAAAAAGGTAAATATGCATGCCATTACCAAAGGGCAATTAGGCGATCCACCCGAGGAATACAGGCTGCAGGAAATAGCAGAGTTTAAAAAAACAACACCACAATTCAAATCGTTAATGAGCACACTTGTTTTTGCTGATAACAAGAGTTTATTTACACCTACCCCAGCCGGTAACTACCCTAACATGTACCGAAACCCCATGGGATTGCAGTTGAACACTATATACGCCGATCTGAACACCAATAGCCTTGTGCAGCAAAAAGAAATTTATGGCGATTTGTTTATGGTAAAAGACAGTACCCGTAAAATAACCTGGCGGCTTACCGGCGAGACCCAGCAAATTGCAGGATACACCTGCCGCCGCGCCAATGGCATTATGCTCGACTCGGTTTACCTGGTGGCTTTTTATACGGATAAAATTTGGTTTAGCGGCGGACCGGAGGCATTTACCGGCCTGCCGGGTATGATATTGAAGCTGGCTATTCCGCACGAAAACATAATATGGACCGCCACTAAGGTAACCGACCAAGGCATAGCTCCCGGAGTTATAATACCGCCTAAAAAAGGAACAAACATTACACCAAAAGCCTTATTGGAAAAGCTGAAGGACCATATGAAAGACTGGGGCCCGGTTGGCAATTATGAGCTGAAAGCCTTTATGCTTTAGCTTCGGTTTGCGCTCAAATCACTATCTTTAGCGACCTATGAAAAAGTCGCCGATAGATAAGCTGATCCACCCTGTTAACCGCTTTATTCACTTAGAGTATACCAGTGGTATTGTGCTTTTTTTAGGCGTGGTGATAGCGCTTATCTGGGTAAACTCCCCTTTCAGCGAAAGCTATCATCATATTTGGGAAATAGAGTTTTCTTTCGGATTTAATAACGACGTATTAAGCCATCCGCTTCATTTATGGATAAACGATGGCTTAATGGCGATCTTCTTTTTTGTGATAGGCCTTGAGCTGAAACGAGAATTTATTGCGGGAGAACTATCAACCTTAAGCAAAGCCTCCCTCCCAATGGTTGCAGCACTGGGCGGCATGCTGGTACCGGCCGGTATTTATATGGCATTTAACCACGGCACCGCAGCCGAACACGGCTGGGGCATCCCTATGGCTACTGATATCGCCTTTGCGCTTGCCCTGCTTTCTATCGCCGGGAAACATATACCATCGTCCATAAAAGTTTTCCTATCAGCACTTGCGGTGGCCGATGACCTTGGAGCCGTTTTAGTGATCGCGTTTTTTTACAGCTCAGGTATTGTATGGCTGCCCTTGATGATCGGCGTGGGATTTTTAGTGATCCTTGCTATTGGTAACATCCTCGGCATCCGGAGTTCCGCATTTTATGTATTGATCGGTTTTGGGGTATGGGTTGGCTTCTTGCTGTCGGGCGTGCACCCTACCATTGCAGGTGTATTGGTTGCGTTTACTATTCCGGCCCGCACCAAGATCAACGAAAAACAATATTCAGACAAGCTAAACCAGCTTTCTGCGGAGTTTGACGAGGAAATCCCCAATTGCAGCTCGCTTACCACACCAAAACAGCACCATACCATTGAGCAGATAAAGGCGCTAAGCCTTGCCGCGCAAACGCCCCTGCAAAAAATTGAAACCGCGCTTCACCCTTGGGTGGCTTTTGTAATTATGCCCTTGTTTGCATTGGCAAATGCGGGGATTTTTATAGGCGCTGATTTTTTCTCGTTGCTCATCAACCCGGTAAGTATTGGTGTATCCGTAGGTTTGGTGATTGGCAAATTTATAGGTGTACTGCTGTTTACATGGATAATGGTAAAAACCCGGTTAACTACACTGCCCGAAGGCGCAACCTGGAAGCATATAATGGGAGTAGCCTTGCTGGCAGGCATAGGGTTTACCATGTCGCTATTTGTATCTGCGCTTGCTTTTAATCAGGCTCAAATGATAGATCAGGCTAAGTATGGTATTCTATTAGCTTCGCTTATTGCGGGAATATTGGGGATTGTTGTGTTGAAAGCACAACGAAAGCGGGCTAAAGTGTGATCGATTGGGGAATTATGCTAATCGTTGGTTCTTCTGTTCTTTAACCAGTACCAACCCAGGTTAAAGGCTATTACCGCGTGATTAAATACCGTAGGTAACAATCCATAGTGTTTTTTCATGATGTCAAAGCGTTCCATCAGGCTTTGCTTGTGTTTCTGTTTTGACATACCCCCTACTTTGTAACGGGCCACATAAGCGTGAACGTTTACTATTTTCTTTGCCTTTTTTGCAGCGCGCAATATCCAGTCTATATCGGCGCTTAACTGATATTTGGGATCGTAAGGTTCAACAAGCGAGCGCTTGATATAAATAGCCTGGTGACTTATACTCATGCCGTATTTAAAATCTCTCCAGGTAAAATTTTCAGGCGCGGCATGGCGGCGGCGACCGAGGTTATTGCCTTCCTCATCCATCATTTCTGTCTCGCCATAATAGATATCAGCATCCTCTACAGAAGCGAATATACGGGCCACAGTATCGTTTGCATAGAACTCATCCCCAGAGTTCATAAATATAATATAATCGCCTGTGGCGGTTTTAATGCCCTTATTCATGGCATCGTAAATGCCATTGTCTTTCTCGCTGATGAGTATAGCCAGTTTATCTTGATAACGTTCAATTACCTGCAGCGTTCCATCTGTTGATCTGCCGTCGATAACAATGTACTCAATACCCGCATAAGTTTGATTGAGCACCGAAAGCATAGTCCGCTCAATGTCGGCCACGTTGTTATAAACGACCGTAATAACAGAAAGAACGGGTTGGGCTTTTTTACTCATGATTTAAAACAGAGCGGTAAAGTTCGATATATTGGTTGGCTACTTTATTATTTGTGTAGTTGTCCAGCACTTTTTGGCGCGCGTTTGCGGCTAATTTAGCGGTATCTGCAACGTAAAGTATTTCGACTATTCCATCGACTATACCCTGCGCTGATGCTAAGTCGGCTAAATACCCATTCTGCAAATGATCTACCATTTCGGGTATACCACCTGTATTGAAAGCTATTACCGGTGTACCGCAAGCCATGGCCTCCATCACGGTATTGGGCAGGTTATCTTCTAAAGATGTTGTCACCAATACATCGGCAAGGCTGTAAACTTCCGCCAGTTCACTTTCACTCGTAATAATATTTAACTGATGCACCGGAAAAGGCAAAGTAGTTACATCAAAGTGTTTGTTCTTACCGAAGATCACTACTTCAACGTCTGATGTATCGCGCTCGCTTTGCTTTAAAAGATTTAGCGCTTCTACCAGGTATTTTATGCCCTTACGCTTATCATTTATATTGGCGGCACCGAATAAAACAACCTTTGCATCAACATTAATACCGCGTTTTTTTCGCTCCACCATCCTATCGCGTGGCGAAAACGTGTCGATATCGATGGGATTTGGGATAGCGTTAATAGGCAATTTGCCAATTAACGAACTCTTACCCGCCACTCCGGCTAACCAATTGCTGCACGTAACAAAAGTTATGTTTTTTGCACCGGCATACACAGCGGCCTTGCGCAGCCAACCTTTATGCGACAAGTCATTCTCATCCTGATCACGCAGAAAAGGGCAATTACCGCATTCATTTTTAAACCGCTCGCAAGTGCCCGAGTAATGGCAGCCACCGGTGAAGGTCCACATATCATGCAATGTCCAGATGATAGGTTTGCCTGTATCTATTAGCTCTTTCAGATTGGCTATGGAGAGAAAACCGGAGTTTGTCCAATGCAGATGCAGTATATCTGCATCTCTAACCAAGGCGTTGTTTACGATGCTTGTCCCGGCGTTAGCTGGTGAGAATGCAAAACGCACAGACTTATCTCTTTCATGAAATAGTATAAAGGGAATACGCTCAGCCAAAAAAGTAAGTTTTGCTTTAAGCTTGCTCACAGCATCTCTTACAATACCTGTAACGGCGTTTTCATTGGTCTTTTTATGCTGCACCATTAATCTGGCATCAACACCCTGCAAACGCAGCGCGTGCAACAGCCGCGTACAAGCGGCAGGAGCGCCACCCCCGGCATCGGATGTGTTGATGAGCGTAACTTTCATTTGCACAAGTATACTAATAAAGCGGAAAGCTCAAAGCAGAAAGCTGAAGGCTTATAGACTAATCTGAAAATGTACTCCATGACACTAAAAAAGCTTTGGTCTTTCTGCTTTCCGCTTTTTGCTTACTTTTGAGGAAATGAATCCCATTGCTTACTTGTTTCAGGACCGCAAAGCCAACTCTAATAATTTTAAGGGTCAGTTGGTGTTGTTTTTATTCAGGCTGGCGTCGCTTATTAACCGGTCAATGATAGCTAAGGTGATATTTTACCCCTACCTGCTATGGTACCGCTATGTGGTTGACTGGGTGTGGGGGATTGAGTTGCCGCGTAAACTAAAAGCGGGTAAAGGGTTGATAATTTATCATGGCCATGCTTTAGTTATTAACCAGGGTGTTGTTTTGGGCGATAACTGTGTGTTACGCAATTCCGTAACCATCGGGCATAAAAAACTGGCGGACGGCAGTTTAAGCTGTTGCCCACGTATAGGGGATAATGTTGATATAGGTGCCAATGTGGTTATTGTGGGCGATATTACTATTGGTGATAATGTGATAGTGGGCGCGGGATCTGTAATTGTGAAAAATGTTCCTTCTGATTGTACCGTTGTGGGCAATCCTGCGAGGATATTGGAGAAAAAAGAACCATTACGTTTTATTTAATAAGAGCTGATCTGATAAATGGAGAATAATTTAACCGACCGTTCATTCTGGAAATCTTTCTGGGAATCAAGGATCGGCCTCATTTTTAATATAAAACCCGATTACGTTTTTGGCGATATACTGGCCAAAATTATCAAAGAGAAAAACGCTAAGACAGCTATAGAGCTGGGTGGCTTTCCGGGCTACTATGCCATCTACCTCAAAAAATACCAGCAGATGGAAACCACTTTGCTGGATTATTTTATCCATGAAGGACTGGTTAAGCAGCTACTCGAAACAAACGGGTTAAGTGAGCGTGATATAAATATTATAGAGGCCGACCTGTTCAACTATACGCCTGCAGAGCAATATGATTTGGTGCTTTCATTTGGGTTAATAGAACACTTCAGTGATACCAAAGGCATTATCAATACACACCTCGCTTTTTTAAAACCGGGCGGAACGCTTTTTATTACACTACCCAACTTTACAGGCGTTAACGGCTGGGTACAGCGCAAGTTCGACCATGAAAATTACGACAAACATTTTATTGAAAGCATGAACCCGCCTTTGCTTGCTGATTATTGCCGGCAATTAGGGCTAAAAAATGTAGAGGCTTATTACCATGGCGGTTTCTCTATCTGGTTGGAGAACAAAGCGCATCAATCGGCTTTGGCAAAGGGATTTGTTAAGGGATTATGGTTTACGGGAAAAGTGATCAGTAAAATTATCCGTGTAGAAAGCAAATTGCTGTCGCCTTATATTGTTGTTAAGGCTGAAGCCGGAGATTAATCACAACAGAATATTCCTATTTTTTTGCCACATATTTAACCTGCCATTGTTTTACCAGGCGCAGGCCGCGCTGCAACAGTGTGCCCTTTCGGTTTTTAAGAAAGTGCCTAATGGCCAAATGCGCTTTCTGATCTTCCTTTACAGTGGCAGGGAATTGTTTAACAGGTTTATCTGCAACACTAACCCCATACATATGCTCAATGTTAGAGTGTACTCCGGTACCGTCGTGTCCTATGTTGTGAATAAGCGAATGGCTTGGATGCAACGCCAAACCGCCCTTTAAAAATATAGAAGCATACCAGCGTATGGCCCACGAGTTGTTTTTGCCGGCCTTAAATTCCATCATCTGCTTCCAGAAATTACCCGTGCCTTCAACAGAAAACCTGTAGCGCTTCCGGCTATCAAATTGTGCTATCAGCTTATCAACATCGGGTTCAAAATTGCTCCAGGCCCTGTCCCAGGTGGCCCAGCCCCAACTGGTAGCAATAGGATGAAAAAAGGTTTCAGGCAGCGTTTCGTCGCTTAAAGGAAACATATATGCCCCGATGTGCATCGCTTTTTCTTCTCCCTTGTAACGGGCAAGTGCCTCATTAAAATATTCCAGGGTGTAAGGCGACGAAAGCAGGTCGTCCTCAAAAACTATTACTTTACCAAACTCCTTTACCAATTGGGTAACACCCTCAATAATGGAATTAGCCAGGCCCATATTTTGGGGGCGGGTTATTAGTTTTACTGATTTGAACCCGGTGATCTGCGCAGCCAGATCGCGAACCTCCTGAACCTTCTGTTCATCAGCAGAAGTTTTAGCGCCATCAGAGAAAACATATAGCCTTGATTCGTTTGCCAGCACATTTTTTTGCAAATAAGACAGTGTGCGGCGGGTATGATCGGGCCGGTTATAAACAAATAGCGCTATGGGTGCCAGGGATTGCATGTACTGATCTACCTTTTTAACAAAGCTAAGGTCTTATCTACTTTCTCGTTTATATCGGGCGATATTTTGAAAAAATAAGTAAGCAACCCGTAACAGGCGGCGGTAACACCACTGCGTACAATAATATCGCCATAAAGATTGGGGATGCGCCACAAATAATAACCTGCCGCCAGGCTGACAAATGATATCAGCAACACCAAAATATGCTTGTAACCAAAGGGCTGCATTTTAAACCTGTACCTTATGTAAAACCAGGTTATAAAATTTAAGGCACCCATGGTGATAAGATAGGCCAATGCCGCACCCATGCCGCCATAAGAAGGAATAAGCAGAAAGTTTAAACCTATACAAATTGCACTTGCAACCGCTACCATCAAGGTAACCAGCCTGTATTTATGCGAGGTAGAGATAATGTATGTGTTTAACCCGCCGGTTATATCAACCATAAAACCCAATCCGATCACTATAAACAAACTAAAGTATTTAGGGTCTGTAAGGGCTTTATTATTAACAAGGGCGTACAGATTTTCGCGATTGACGATAATACCAATAAAAAGTAAAGCGCCAATTGCCATTTGCACAATGGATGTTTTACTGTAAACATCGGCAATATTGGCCCTGTTGTCTGATTTCCATGAATCGGCCACTATGGCGTAAGTTGTGCGGCTAAGCGCCTGCGCCGGCACACTTATAATAATAGCGATATTAAAATACCAGCTGTAAATTCCCTGCTCGGCCTCGCCGGCCATTGAGGTGAGCATAAGTATATCAATCTTTTGTAAAGACACATAAACCGCGCTGGACAATAAAGTAAACAAGCCAAAACGCACCACTTCTCGTTGGTTTATAGCTTTAAAACGATAGTCGGTTACCTTGTAGCTAAACTTGCCGCTTGCTGCTATACTGATAAGCAGCAGTATTGATATTAGGCCGTTGGCCGCTATATACAGTAATATAAATTCCTTAAAATTTATCACCTTCAAAATTATCATCACCAACAAACCGGATGTAAGCAAACGCAGCACAACATTTTGCAGCACGTTTGAATAAATGGTTTGGTAGATGATGCGCCCGGTCATTTCGAGATAGTTGAACACAACTACAAACAAAGACAGCGGTATCAGCAAATAATAATATTCTACAAACAGGGGCGATTCGTCAATATAAGCCGATACAATTAGTGGTCTGAATATTACATACAAACACGTAGCCATAAAAAAGCCCACTACAGATAATATGGCCGACCAATGCATAAAGCCGTTATGCAGCTTATCATCAGTGCGGTAAAACGGAAAATATTTGGCCAGTATACTTGGTATGCCCATAGAAGCTACCAGAGAATACAGTACCGATACGCCAATGATAAGATTATAAAACCCGTACTCGCTGCTGGTTGTCGGGAAAACTGAAGGGAACAGCAAAACTGTATTAATATATGCTATTACCATACCGCTGTATGATACAATAGTATTTTTATACGCCTGCGCTTTTACTATCCCCATTTAGGTAATACTAATATTTTATGCCTATACGGCCGGTATAGTCTATCCGGTTTAGCAATAACGGTAATTTGTGTTTGGCAATATATTCGTCAACCGCTTTGCGTGCACCCTCCCAGTGGCCATAATCGTCAATAATGATAACGCCGCCGGGTACCAACAAAGGGTATAAGTGCTCCAGCTCATGTTTGGTACTTTCGTACCAGTCGGTATCAAGCCTTAACAGGGCAATTTTGCCGGGCAAGGTTTGTGGTATGGTGTCTTCAACCTTACCTTTTACGTAGTGCACTTTCTCTGTTGGATATTTAAGCGTGCCTACATTTTTTTGTACTTCCTCTAATGCAGAATAACACCAAACTGAGGTAGCGTCCTCTTTAACGCTATTATCCAATAAAATGTCGGCGGCAGTACCACTTAGTTCCTTATCATGCTCAGTAGGCTCAGACATACCTTCAAACGTATCATATAAATAAACCGTACGACTGGTGTCCCCTGCCTTCATCAGGGTATCAATAGCTGCCATTGTGCTGCCGCCGCGCCACACGCCGCACTCTACAAAATCGCCCTCAATGTTGTTTTTAACCAAATAATTAACAGCATTGCATAACGATGCAATACGCTCAGGGGTGGTCATGGTATAGGTCTTTACCTTTTGGTAGGTAGCTACCGTCTCGGTATCAAAATCGGCGGGCAGACCGTTTTTTATCAACCTTTCATCAGGCTTTACCAGGTCATACCCGAATTT
>CBFGNU010000090.1:0-13228 GCA_965650195.1 uncultured Mucilaginibacter sp.
ATGCCGAAACTGCTATTAGCCATTTGCGTACCGGCTATAGATTGAAAACAAAGATCAACGGGAGCACCCTGGTTAAGCAACTGCATGGTGGTTGTAATATGGCTTAACACGCAAGTTTGCGTAGGTATAGCAAACCGCTGCCGCAGGTTGTCCATCAGCGTTAATAAACCCGCCACTGCCGCGGGACTATCAGTAGCAGGGTTAATGCCAATAACCGCATCTCCGCTGCCGTAAAGCAAGCCATCAATAATACTGGCAGCAACACCTTTTGGATCATCTGTAGGGTGATTGGGTTGCAAACGTGTAGAGAAGTGACCGTTTAGGCCAATTGTATTACGGAACTTAGTAACAACTTCTATTTTTTTTGCTACCGCGATAAGGTCCTGGTTGCGCATTAGTTTGCACACTGCAGCGGCCATCTCGGGTATTATGCCTGGTGATGCAGCATTGAGCGTATTTCCATTCGTTTCATCGTTTAATAACCACTCATAAAACTCCCCCACCGTAAAATGACTGATAGGCAAAAAAGCTTTCTGACTATGGCTATCGATGATCAACCGTGTTATCTCATCCTGTTCATAAGGGATCAGCGCCTCATTCAAAAAAGCTTTTAAAGGCACATCCGCCAAAGTGATCTGTGCCGCAACCCTTTCCTCATAACTGGAAGCACATACCCCTGCCAGCTCATCTCCCGACCGGAACGGCGATGCCTTTGCCAGCAGCGTTTTCAGATCGGCAAAGCTGTATACCTTATTTTTTATGGTATGGCGGTACATGTTGGTTCATGATTGGTGGTTCATAGATCATGGTTGATGGTCATTGGGTCATTGGTCATTAGTGGTTATCTAATTCAATAATTAATCACTCAATCAATAATTCAATAACCCAATAATTCAATAATTATCCTAATAAGTCGTCATTCATTATCTTCACTTTATGTTTTCCCATCAGCATAAAAATAGCTATCGCAACAGCTAGTAAAGCAAAGAATATAAGGCTTACTTTAATATTAAAATAGATAATAGAAACAAGACAAACGGCAGATAACAACAAAGCGATAGCCGGAAACACAGGGTAAAACGGCGATGTAAAAGGCCTGTCTAAATTAGGTTCCTTCTTCCGTAAAATAAACAGGCTCAGCATACTCATCATATACATTACTACTGCGCCTAATACCGATAGTACAATAATCTGTGCCGTAGTGCCATTAATTATTGCAATAAAACTTACCACACCGCTTGCTATAATTGCCCAATGCGGCGTTTTAAATTTATGATTCACCTTTGCCAGTCCAACAGGTAAATAGCCGCTGCGCGCCATGGCAAATATCTGTCGTGATGATGCCAGGATAATACCGTGTAACGAAGCGATGAGCCCGAAAAGGCCTATGCTGGCAAATATTTTTGTTAAACCAGCGGTTTTGCCCATCACCAGTCCGATAGCTTCGGGTAAAGGGTAATCAAGGTTACTTAGTTTGTGCCAGTCGGATAAACCGCCGGTTAAAATCATTACCGCCAGGGCCAGCAGCACCAACGTTGCCAACGCAGAAATATATCCTTTCGGGATGTTCTTTTTTGGCTCTTTCACTTCTTCAGCAACCATCGCCATTCCCTCAATAGCCAGGTAGAACCAAACCGCAAATGGCAGTGCTGCAAACACACCCGCCCAGCCAAAAGGCATTGGATCAGTAAGGTAATTCTCCATTTTAAAATGAGGGGCTATTACGCCGATGTATAGTAACAATTCGGCTACCGCCAGTACCGTTATAAACACCGAAAACACAGCCGACTCCTTTACTCCAGATATATTCAGCAAAATAAAAGCCGTATTAAAAATCAGCGCCGACTGCACTATTGGTATAGCCGGATACAGAAAATGCATATAACTGCCTAATGAAACGGCAATGGCGGGTGTTGCTAATAAAAAGTCGATAAGGGTTGCATACCCGGCTATCAATCCACCAAACGGCCCCATGGCGCGGTAAGCATAGGCAAACGCGCCGCCTGCATGCGGTATTGCGGCCGTTAGTTCGGTATAGCTAAAAATAAAGGTGATATACATCACCGTGATAACCAGGGTGGCTATCAGCATGCCGATGGTGCCTGATACTCCCCAGCCGTAGTTCCAGCCGAAGTACTCACCTGATATTACCAACCCCACCCCTATTGCCCACAGGTGCACCGGCTTTAAAACTCGCTTTAACTGTTCTGTACCGGGGTTTGCCATAAGTGTTGTGATGCGTTGCTTAGCGGCATTAAGATAAGCATTATTTATTTACATCTATTCTATTGTGTGTACATCGACTGTTGCCATAACTAACTATTTCGTTATCTTTAACCTATGCCTCTTTTAAAACCTTATTTTTTTTCTGCCCTGTTACTGCTGCTATGCATAGGTGCTTGCCACACTCCGGGATCTGATGAAGAGTTGCCACTTGATGTTGGTTCTATCATGAAAATGATGCCTAAAGGCATTGACACCACGCAAATTGTAATTGATGATGCAGGCAATAAACTTAATTTCAGGCAATACATTGCCGTTATATTTAACAACGAAGGGATGATTTACAGAAACCGCAAGGTTTTTAAATTGCAACGGTATACAGCAATGGGATTAGAGACCTTAAAGCGCGATGATTATGCAATTGCCCGCTGGCCCCGTTGGAAGGCTTTCAGGAACAGGGACGTTAAAAAAACAAACGAAGAAAAATTCAGGGACATTGCCGCAACATTTTCAACGGCCGACAGTATCCTGGTGTTCAAAAGCCGCAGAGTAATGCTGCTTCAGCGAAAGGGCCAAGGTATTTTTAAGTTTGAGATAGACCTCGGAAGAAATCCTATAGGTGATAAACAAAAGGAGGGTGACTGGCGAACCCCTGAAGGCGTTTATTATGTAGACAATAAGACCGACAGAGAGGATAAATATTATAAAAGCTTCTGGATCTCCTATCCCAATGCCATAGATAAGGCTTACGCTATTAAACGGAACATTAAACCGGGTGTAGGCGTAATGATCCACGGCACACAACCGGATCGGGTTAATGCGAAAGATTGGACAAACGGCTGCATTGCTTTAAGCAACAAGGATATGGATACGTTGTTTAAATATGTGTTATCGGGTACGTTGATAGATATTAGGAAATAAGCGCGCAGACTATCGCGCGCAGATTTACTCACCCCGACGACGCTTCGCTGGTCGACCCTCTCTTCGCTGTAGGCGGAAAGAGGGTGAAAGATGTTATTTTGTTTTTCTATTTTTTTGCCCGGCCCCCTCTTTCCCGCTTGCGGAAGATAGGGTGACAAGCGCAGCGAAGTCGGGTGAGTAAACTCGCCCGCTTGTTCACCCCCGCATAAACGGATTAAAATTCCTTGTCCCAATAGCCATACCGGCGGCCCTGCAAACGGTTTTATCGCCAAACTTAAAGTTGATGGTATCCATAGCCTGGTACAATCTGATGCGCTCCTCGTTATCCTCAAACAGGTTGATCTGGTAGCTGCCTTGCGTTAAATTACTTAACCTTACCCCTATTAAACGCACCGGCCGGTTTTGGTTCCAGGCTTTTTTAAGCAGGTTTTTTACACCGGGTATCAATATATGCTCAGCCGCTGTAAGGGGGATTTTTTCCTGCACGGTATGCGTTTCGAAATTGGCGTAGCGCAGTTTGATAGCCAGGCAGGAGCTTAACAAGCCTTCGCGGCGCAGCTTTGATGATAACTCCTCCGTCATTGATACCAAAGTAGACTCCAACGTTTTGGCATCAGCAACGTTGTTATGAAAAGTATTTTCGGTCGACATGGATTTGCGGTCGTGCCCCGGTTCGATCTCGCTTTCGTCCAACCCATGTGCGCGCTCCCAAATATTGCGACCAAACTTGCCGAAAATGGTTTCCAGAAAACGTACATCGGCTTTTTGCAGGTGTTCTATCTTTTCAATTCCAAACTGGTACAATTTTTCGCAGGCCTTTTCGCCCAGCATAGGTATTTTACGGATGGGCAACGGCGCCATAAACGCTGCTTCGCTACCGTGTGGTATCAGCAATTGTCCGTTAGGTTTAGACTGGTTTGTCGCCATCTTTGCAACGGTTTTGGTGGAGGCCATCCCGAAGGAAATAGGCAGACCTGTTTCGCGGATAACCCGTTGCCGCAATTCGGTAGCCAGTTGGTAACTGTCATGGTAACGGTCCATACCCGTCAGGTCGATATAGAACTCGTCTACAGACGTTTTTTGATAAAGCGGAACACTATCATGGATGATTTGCGTAACCTCGCGAGAGGCTTCAGAATAAAGCCCATGCGACCCACGGATAACCGTTGCGTGTGGGCACAAACGCATGGCTTGTTTCATAGGCATGGCAGAGTGGATGCCAAATTTACGCGCCTCGTAACTGCATGATGCCACCACACCCCGCTCGGCAGAGCCACCAATCAACACCGGCTTACCAATAAGCGATGGATCAAACTTTCGCTCAACAGAAACGAAAAAAGAATCAAGGTCAATATGTACTATCCACCGCTTGTGTTCCATAACACAAATGTCGATAAATAAATTTTATAATACTAATATTTTTAGCAAAATTGCGGGCGTTATCTGTACAACGAAATGGAAAGCTATAAAGATTACTTGATGATCATTTCTCCGCCCGACGAGGTTATTAAGCAGATAAGCAAATACAAACGCGCATCTGCAAATAAGATAGGGCTATTTATGGGGATGCATTCCATTGCACACATCAGCATATACCATCAGCAGCGTTGCAAACCATTTATGGTTGATCCTTTTATGCTCCAAATGGAAAAACGCCTGCAAACAATGCAGCCGGCCGAATTACAGATTAAGAATTTTAACTTTTTTAAGCATGGTGCTGTGGGTTTTACCATTTATGCCAATGTAGATGTAATGCCGCCCAACCATAATTGGTTTAAGTTATTGCGCAAGCAGATGGGCATTAAAGCAGATTTTGTACCTCATATCACTGTTTTAAAAAACATTTCGCCTTCGGCATTTAAAAAGCTGTGGCCCTATTTTGAAAACAGCAATTACGAAACCAGCTTTAAAGCCAACAGCCTGACGATACTACACCGCGAAACTTTTGCAGAGCATGCAGAATGGCGGCCTTATAAAGAGCTTTATTTTGGTAACAGGCTGATGCCTTTTTAATACCGGGTAAAATGACGCAAAACTGAAAATGGATAGAAATATTTTTAGCTAACTTTAAAAACAAACAAAAAACCATTAAACTCACATGAAAAAACTGACACTTTTATTCGGTATGCTGGCCATTGCCTGTACAACCGCCTTTGCGCAGATAACCAAGGAACAAAATATTGCAGAATGGACCCGCGCCAAAGCTTACACTAAAGCTTATTTAGATGCCATGCCGGCAGATGGTTATACGTTTCAAGCTACCCCGGATGTGCGCTCATTTGCAAAGCAAATGCTGCACCTGGCAGACGCTAACTATATGTTTACTGCCAGTGCTGTAGGTAAAACCCCTCCGGCCCAGACAAAATTGGAAGATACAGTAACACCAACAAAAGAAGCTGTAACAAAAGCGGTACTAGATAGCTATGATTATGCTATTGCCACGATTCAAAGCGTTCCGGTTGCTGAGTTGACACAGGAAATAACCCTGTTTACCATGAAAACCACAAAAGGGCTGGCTTTTGCAAAAGCGTTTGAGCACCAAACTCACCACCGTGGCCAAACCACGCCTTACCTGCGTTTAAAAGGTGTTAAGCCGCCAGCGGAAATGTTGTTCTAAGCTTCAATAAAAAGATCTCTAAAAAGACCTCTGATTTTAGAGGTCTTTTTTGTTTAATATTACGGTATGATAGAAACAGCTAAAATCTTCATTGCCATTATTGCAATAGAACATCTTATCATACTGTGGATTGAAATGTTCGGGTGGGAAAGCGTAGGTAAAAAGGTATTTACAAGTTTGCCGCAAGATCTGTTCACACCAACCAAAATATTAGCAGCTAATCAGGGTCTTTATAACGGCTTTCTCTCTGCCGGGCTTGTTTGGAGCTTATTTATTAGCGATGCGATATGGCAAAATAACGTCGCGCTATTTTTTCTGGGATGTGTGATTATTGCCGGTATTTACGGTGCTGTAACCTCATCTAAAAAGATATTCTTTGTTCAGGCACTTCCGGCTATAGTTGCATTTACTGTGGTGTTATTGAGCCGATAGTATTTATACATAAAAGCCCCTTTCCTGAAAAGAAAGGGGCTTTTTGTATTTGAAAAAAATCGATCCAAGGGTGATCCAAAATGATCCAAAGTGATCCAAAAAAGTGTCGATTTATTAAATTTTCAACATATTGAAAACAAGACACTTACATACTATTTATAGCTAAGTTTACTGACTTAAAAGTTGTTGCAACTCAAAGAATTAAATATTCTAATAATCAGACAATTGAATTTTTTAAACAAGGGTAACGCATATTTTTTGGATCACCTGCAATCTTACATGTATGCGCGTTGGTTCTTGCCTTCCATCCAGTTAACAAAGGCGCGGTTAACCACCTTGTTACCACCCGGAGTTGGGAAGTTACCCGAAAAATACCAGTCGCCGGTATGGTCAGGACAGGCCTTGTGCAGGTTATCCAAAGTCTGGTAAATTACATGCACCTCGCAGTTGATCTCTTTCGGCGTAATGATCTGCGCTATACGGTCTGATATCTGCTGATCTGTAAATTGCTCGTAAATAGCCTTAACGTAATTGCTGGCCTGCTCCTTAGGTAATGAGGCACTGTCTTTACACTTTTGATAAGTGTCCAGTATAACGCTGTCTTTGCCCTGCTCCTTCAGCAAGCTTATAGCTGCCTCAAAAGCCACAAACTCACCCATCCGCGACATATCAATGCCGTAGCAATCAGGATAGCGTATCTGCGGAGCAGACGATACCACGATTATTTTTTTAGGGCCCAACCTATCCAGAATTTTAAGGATACTTTGCTTCAATGTAGTACCGCGAACGATGGAGTCATCCAGTATCACCAGCGTGTCGGTACCGTTTTTTATAAGCCCGTAAGTGCTATCGTAAACATGGGCCACCATCTCGCTGCGGTCGGCATCCTGCGTAATGAAGGTGCGGAGCTTAACATCTTTAATGGCTATTTTTTCAACACGTGGTGCCATGCAAAGCACTTCGGTTAGTTCTTCTTCACTTATCTTGTCTTCGCGGTTAAGCAGCCTGTCGCGTTGGTATTTTTTTATGTATTTGTGTACGCCCTCTACCATTCCATAAAAAGCCACCTCGGCGGTGTTCGGAATGTAAGAGAATACGGTATTCTTGATATCATGATTAACTGCATCCAATATCTGCGGGCAAAGCAAGCGACCTAACTGCTTGCGTTCGCGATAAATTGATGCATCGCTGCCACGAGAGAAATAGATCCGCTCAAACGAACAAGCTTTTCTTTCCTGCGGCTCACTAAACATATCCTCGCTGATCCTGCCATTCTTTTTAACAATAAGGGCGTGACCAGGCTTTATTTCTTTGATGTCATCAATAGGAATATTAAATGCGGTTTGCAAGGCAGGGCGTTCAGATGCCGCCACTACTATCTCATCGTTATAATAGTAATAAGCCGGACGGATACCAGCCGGATCGCGCATCACAAACGCATCACCATGACCGAAGATACCGGCAATGGTATAACCACCATCCCAGTTACGGGCGGATTTGGTGAGGATCTTGGCCACATCCATATCATTGGCGATAAGGTTGCTGATCTGCATGTTATCATCCAGTCCTTCGCGTTTGTATTGATCAAACAAGCCTTGGTTCTCGGTATCTAAAAAGTGGCCTATCTTCTCTAAAACAGTAACGGTATCGGCCTTCTCTTTTGGATGCTGGCCTAAGTCGTATAATTGCTGCAATAGCTCATCAACATTCGTCATGTTGAAATTGCCCGCAATTACCAGGTTACGTGTCATCCAGTTGTTTTGACGCAGAAAAGGATGGCAGCTTTCGATGCTGTTCTTTCCGTGTGTGCCGTAACGCAGGTGACCTAATAAAACTTCGCCGGTAAAGCTAACGTGCTCTTTCAACCATTCGGCATCCTGCAGCTTTTCGGGCATTTCTTTTTGAATATCGGCGAATTTCTTCTGTATGTATTCAAAAATATCTGCCACAGCATTTGATGCCATTGAACGGTGCCTGCTTATATACCGCTTACCCGGAGCTATATCTAATTTAATGGTAGCAACGCCCGCGCCATCCTGGCCCCGGTTGTGTTGTTTTTCCATTAAAAGATACAGTTTGTTTAAGCCGTACAGCGCAGTGCCGTATTTTTGCTGATAATAAGAGAGTGGCTTTAGTAAGCGGATAAATGCCACACCGCATTCATGTTTAATCTGATCGCTCATGATTGGTAATGAGCGGGCAAAGTTATAACTTTATCGTAAAGTTGCGTTAACAATACTGTCATTAAATAGTATTAAATTGTTTAAACTGTTATTACCGGGATTTAAGCATTATAAGATACGTTACAGCAATAGGTTCCAAACAAAAAGCCGGTACATAGTGCCGGCTTTTTGTTTGGATTTAAAATGCTATGATCTTCAATACTGAAATAGTTATAGTTTCTCGCCATGCTGGCTGATGTCTAAGCCTATCACTTCATCTTCTTTAGAAACACGTAAAGGCGATATCATATCTGTCACTTTCAGCAACAGTAATGAGCCGAAGAACGCGAATACCGACGCGATAACCATGGCAAATAATTGTATCAGAAACAAATGGGTTTCGCCAAAGAATAACCCATTTCCGGTTGTGTTAGCCGAGTTAACGTTAGTGTGAGCAAATACACCCGTAAGCAGCATACCTACCATACCGCCTACGCCATGGCAAGGGAACACATCAAGCGTGTCATCAATAGATGTACGGGTGCGCCACTCAACTACCAGGTTACTTACCACTGATGATATAATACCGATAGCCAATGAATGCGGAACCGACACAAAACCTGCTGCCGGGGTTATAGCTACCAAACCAACCACAGCGCCTATACAGGTACCCATAGCTGATGGTTTACGGCCACGCAGCATGTCAAAAAATATCCAGGTTAAGCCTGCAGCTGCTGATGCTGTCGTGCTGGTTGCCAAAGCTGTTACCGCCAAATGATTAGCGCCAAAAGCCGAACCGGCGTTAAAGCCAAACCAACCGAACCACAATAATCCGGTACCAATTAATACATAAGTGATACGGGCAGGAGAATGACTTTGCTCATTCCGTTTTTTAAGATATAAAGCTGATGCCAACGCTGCCCAGCCGGCAGACATATGCACAACGGTACCACCGGCAAAATCTAATACCCCTAATTTAAACAGAATACCATCAGGGTGCCATGTGGAGTGCGCCAAAGGCGAAAATATAAATATGCTGAAAAGGCAAAGGAACAGTATATATGAATTGAAGCGGATACGCTCGGCAAATGCTCCGGTAATAAGCGCCGGGGTAATAATGGCAAATTTTAACTGGTACATGGCAAACAACAGCAACGGTATTGTAGGCGCCAAAGGCCAGGTGTTGTTACTCAGCATTCCCTTCATCATAAAAAAAGTGGATGGGTTGCCTATTATTCCGCCTATACTATCGCCAAAAGCTAAACTGAAACCAAATATCCCCCACATTACAGTGATGATAACCATACAGACCACGCTTTGCAGCATGGTAGAAATAACATTCTTTTTATTAACCATACCGCCGTAAAAGAAAGCCAGACCGGGCGTCATTATCAAAACAAGTGCGGTAGACATCAGCATCCAGGCGGTGTCGCCTGTGTTATAAGTGGCTTTTGCTGTTTTATCTACCTCAACAGAAGGAAAAAGAAAGGTTAATACCAGCGCACCGAGTATCAGAATAAAAGGAAAGTAACGCTTCATCGATATAATTTGTAGTTAAATTTAAAAAGTGGCTGAAATTATGATTTATATCACATATAAAGTAAATAAAATTGAATTTTATTGATAAATGTTAATAAAAAAGGGATTTTTTATAAAAAATTTACAATTAATGAGGGAAAAATACCAAAAAGCACAAGAACGGAACTAACAACTATGGCCAACACCAATAAATTGCGGGGAGCAGTGGGAGCATCAATAATTTCTGACCGTTTCAGGAAAAGGCTAAGTGGTATTTTTATGTAGTAGAATAGCGACACCACTGTTGTTAACGCACCCGTTATAGTTAATAACAGTAAGAAAATATTATTATTTTGTTGATAAACACCATAAACGGACGAAAAAACCAAGAGTTTAGCATTAAAACCTGCGGTTACAGGCAAACCTGTCAACGAAATAAGGATAACTACGAAACAAACCGATGCTGCCGGATATTTAAAGCCTAAACCTTTGTAATTTTCGATATCATCAGAGCCGGTTATGTGTTCAAAATAGCTAACCAAGGCAAGTGCAGCAATATTTGCTATTGCATAAACAGCTAAATAAAAAGTTAATGTATTGATACCTTCTACACTAAAAGTCACAATGGCCATTAAAGCAAATCCTGTATGGCCGATACTTGAATAGGCGAGCATCCGCTTGGCATTTTTTTGCATAACCGCTGCAAAATTTCCGGCTATCATGGTAATTATACCGATGACTGAAAGCGCCACTCTAAAATCAAAGGATTTCCAACCTTCGGAAGATATAAAAGGTGTTAAAAAATTAATGAGCAGGCCAAAGGCGGCAATTTTAGGTACCGTTGAAAGGTAAGCGGTAACCGGTGTAGGTGCTCCCTGGTAAACATCGGGCACCCAAAAATGAGCCGGAACAAACGACAGTTTAAAACCTATGCCTACCAGAATAAGTACTATAGCGAATGACACTGCTACAGAATTGGCTTTAATTAACCCTTCAATAAAACCGGCATCAAACAAACCCAACGTACCGCTTAAGCCATACAACAATGATATGCCATACAACATAATGGCCGATGCAGCGGCGCCAAACAACACGTATTTTAAACCGGCTTCAGCGCTGAAAGCATTTTCTGTGCGATACGCCACCATTAGGTATGACGCGATAGAAACCATCTCTATAGACAGATAAACCGAGAGCAGATTGGATGCCATTGTCATTAAATGCAGCCCGAAAACCGATACAATGGTAATAGAGTAAAGGTCTCCCATGCCTTTGCTGTGATGCCTTAGCTTTTTGTCCCAGTCAAAATACAGGAGCAGTATAAATGCTGATACGTCAATTATCAACCTGAAAATTAATGAAGTGTGGCTGTGGACAAGCATTCTGTCAAACAAAAGTCCGGCGTCATCCTTTAGTTCGACCAACTGGGCTAAAACCTGGATTATAACAGCAAGCATACCTGTTAAGGCCAATGCTTTACACACTTTTGCCCAGGTTTTACCCACCAGCAGATCAGCCAAAAGTACTACCACAAATATCACCGCAAGGTATATCTCAGGGACGAAATAATGCAAATCGCCCAGGATGCCTTGTAATTGCGTTGGTATGTGTGGCAGTAGCTCGTGCATGTGTTTATTGAACTATTACTTGTTGATTTTTGGGATATTTAACCTGGTACTTTAAATCGAGTTTCTTTTCTGCCTGCGAATTTAATGTTAAATTCCATGAAACCCTGCCTGTAGTTTTATCCATATTGCCTGCAGATAATTCCTGTGTTTCAACCTCTATGGCTGAGTTTTGTGAAACCGGAACCTGATCTTCCACCAACAGATTGACCTGTTGATTTTTACGATTTTTTACAACGATCTGCCAGTTTTTAGTTTCCTTTTTGTTAGACCCAAGGCTTTGCTTTTCGGCAAGGTCTTTTTGAAGTGTACGGGTGACCACAATATTTTTATCAACGCCCAACGATAGATTTAAGGTATCACTGGAAACCTGAGTATCGATTAATGATTTACCGATAAATGTACCTTCAAAAAACAAGTTAGCTTCGCCCGAAAGGAAGTTGTATTTATTCCAATCGGTTAAGCTGGCGGTTAAAAACACATCAGTACTTAATTTAGGCGCGGTGTAATATTGGTAGGTAGCAGGTAATTCTACTTCGCTTACGTTAACTAAATATTGCTTACCATCGCCGGGGATAGTATAAGGATCGTCAATATTAAACTCAATGTTGGTTTGGTTTTCGGTTTGGTTTACGACTATGGGGGTGGTGGTAAAGTCTTTTCCGTTTAATCTTGCTTTTGTTACATTTAAGCCTGCTACGCGGCCAGCTAATTGATTGGAAAAATCTGAATTGGTTATTACAACTTCATTAAGCATTGTGGCTGACGCATTAAGTCCAGCATTAATAGTGGTGGAATTAACGGGTTGTTCGATTGATTCATAACCAAGAGCTAGAAATTCCAATACATGATTAGCGCCGCCTGGTATCTGAATAGTATATTTACCATCAGCGTTCGTGGCCGTAGCAATAGATGTCCCTTTAACCCTCACCGTTGTGCCAGGCAATGAACTGCGGTTTTGATTATCAAAAACAGTCCCGCTAACTTTTGTTATAGCATTGTTGGATTGATAAAACATGCCATAGTTAAGATAATAAGGATCAAGCTGTGGTTTACTGCCGCTAACGGTTGGGTTTCCTGTTGATAGCGTAAGCTTGATATTTTTCCATTCCTCGCCGCTTTGCTGGCTAACATTGGCTTTATAAGCTATCGCTATGGGACTGTTCACATTTTTTGCACGAATATCATAAGTCGGGTACCAGGCCGCATTTTTTACAACGTAGCTTAAGGTAAATGTAGTTGAAGTAGCCGCTTTTGATGAAATAGTAACTAATATGTTGCCGGTTGCTTTACTGCTGCCTTTTAGGGCATCGGCTATTTGCTTGTCGTATTTTTTGAGTTCTGTGGTAAGTCTGGTTATCTCTTCATTTTGAGCTATCTCGCGTTTTTTTATTTCCGTTAGTCTTGCTGTTTGAAAATCAAGCGCCTGTTTTAGCTTTATCAAGTCAAGACTTGCGTTATCACCACTTACTACTTGATTTTTTGATAGCATTTCCTCCTCTTTACTATCAATTGCCCGCAAAGTATTTTGAAAAGCAATTTTATCTCTTATCGCCTTTTGCTGGGCCTGCAAGGTCAGCACTCCATTTTGCCGGGTTTGTTCGTCTAAATAATTGAGTTCATTTTTTACTGATAGGATAGTAAAATCGCCGGCAGCGCGTACCTGTAAACTCTGCACATCAATATCAGGCGAGATATTGCCGAATATTAAGGTTGAAGTGCCCGCTGCA
>CBFGNU010000091.1:0-13165 GCA_965650195.1 uncultured Mucilaginibacter sp.
TTAACTGTTTAAATATTTATATACATATATATAAATCTGAGTAAGTATATATTTTTATTTATTTTAATGGATCTTTTTTTTTAAATATATAATTATATTTCTTTATTAAAGTTGAAAAATAAAAATAATTTTTTTTTAAATTAATGCAAACGTGAAAACCTGAGAGGTTTATTTTACTTTGTCGGGTTCTATCAATAATTTAATCAGGTGGACGGTGCCACTCTCATTTTTCAGATTGAAAGACACACGGTAAGGCCCTTTAGCTGTTGACAAAATAACAACGCCATACTGAAAGCTACCGCCGTTATTTATTTTATGGAGTATTTTGCTGCCGGTAGGTTTGTTTTGCGCGAAGAATTTTTCGAGCATTCCCTCGGCATTGGCTTTAGGGTAGGTGTCCTGCTCGGTATCGGGCAATCCAATTTCAACTTCGGCGGGAAAGAGTTTAGCAATTTCGTGCACAGATCCTTTGCCTATTAATTGGGCAACGGTGTCTACAGTGTCGGCTGGCGACACAGGAAATAATAAAAGCGCAAGCAGTGGTAAGTAAAGTAATTTCATAGCAGGTTAGATAAGGTAAACAAATGTTTGCGCAAATAAGCGCAGCTATAAATTATAATGTATAGAACGTGACTTTTATATTTGCATTGTGGAAAATACGAAAAAACTTGCATTAATTATATTGGATGGCTGGGGTTATGGCCGTAACGACCAATCTAACGCCATTTTGGCGGCAAAAACCCCATTTTTTGATCATTTGATAAATACTTATCCCAACTCAAAGCTGGAAGCTTCGGGCATGGCTGTTGGCTTGCCCGACGGACAAATGGGAAACTCCGAAGTTGGGCACATGAATTTAGGCGCCGGCCGGGTGGTTTACCAGGAACTGGGCCGCATTAACAAAGCTGTTGATGAGCATGAGCTACCGGGTAACCCTGTTTTACAGGATGCCTTTAACTATGCCAAACAAAATGGCAAAGCTGTTCACTTTATTGGCTTGGTGTCTGATGGCGGCGTGCATTCGCATATAAAGCATTTAAAAGGCTTGTGTGATGCAGCCGGGGAGTACAATTTGGATAACGTTTTTATCCATGCTTTTTTAGATGGCCGCGATACCGACCCTAAATCGGGTCTGGGTTTTATTACTGATCTGGAGCAGCACATTGCAGGTACCAAGGTTCAATTAGCATCTGCCATAGGCCGTTATTATGCTATGGACCGTGATAACCGCTGGGAACGCGTTAAGCAGGCTTATGACGTAATGGTTAACGGTGTTGGCGAGCATGTGGATGACGTCACCCAGGCCATTAAAAGCCAGTACTTGCAGGATGTTACCGACGAGTTTATGCCGCCCATTGTTAAAACCGATGGCGCAGGGCAGCCCCTTGCTGTAATTAAGGAAGGTGATGTAGTGATCTGCTTTAACTTCAGGACAGACCGTGGGCGTGAGATAACCTTGGCGCTTACGCAGAAGGCTTTCCCTGAGTATAACCTGCATCCGCTTAAGCTATACTATGTTACCATGACCACCTATGATGAGACTTATCATGGTGTTAAGGTGATATTTACTAAGGACGATCTGACAAAAACCTTAGGCGAGATATTACAGGATGCCGGCAAGAACCAGATCCGTATTGCCGAAACGGAGAAATATCCGCACGTTACTTTCTTCTTTTCGGGTGGGAGAGAGGCGGAGTTTATTAATGAGAAACGCTTGCTGGTACCATCGCCAAAAGTGGCCACCTATGATCTGCAGCCGGAGATGAGCGCGCAAGGTATCCGCGATGCCATTATCCCGGAGCTACAAAGCGGCTGGCCTGATTTCATCGTACTTAACTTTGCTAATACCGATATGGTTGGCCACACCGGCGTGTTCAGTGCGGTGGTAAAAGCTGCCGAAACTGTTGATGCCTGTGCGCAGGCGGTTATTGAAACCGGGATAGCTAACGGCTACTCGTTCATCATCCTGGCAGACCACGGCAACGCCGATTACATGATAAACGACGATGGATCGCCAAATACGGCACATACTACTAACCTGGTGCCTTGCATTGTTATTGATAAGGATGTAAAACATGTAAATGATGGTAAGCTGGGCGATGTTGCGCCGACCATATTAAAACTGCTAGGTGTTACTATTCCTGCTGAAATGAGCGGGAGCGTGCTGGTGTAATAAGAGGTTCTAGCATTTTATAAACAAAGCCGCGTTATGAAAATAACGCGGCTTTGTGTTTTATTACTGCGGGTGTAGTGTTGCAGAAATATATACAACACTTTGCAACAGTTGCAACACCATTTTTTGTATGGTATTGATTTTAAGTTTCTTACAAATAGTGTAAGTTTAAACATGCAACACTTTGCAACAGACGAATAAGTCAGTAAGTTTAGCTGTAAAATAATGGTAACCTATTGTTTATCAATTTATTATAAAAGCATAAAATTTACTTGGTTTTGGGCGGCGGTTTGCAACACCCTAATGGGAGTAATATCAAAACCGTCAACAGGAATTCAACCAGTGTGTTTTCAATGCGGCAACCTGCTTTTCAGCAAGCCATAAAGGTAGGTGCCCAATAATGCACCTGCCACCACTATAGTCATGGTTATGTAGCCGTAGCCTATGTTGACAAACATAGGGCCCGGGCAAGCGCCTGTTAAAGCCCATCCTAAACCAAAAACCAAACCGCCTATGATGTATTTTTTCCAGCCCTTGTCTTTATCTGTAAAGACTATCGTGTTACCTTGCGAATCATTTATACTGAACCTTTTTATAAGACAGACCGCTAAAACACCAAGCATAACCGCCGTACCAATTATGCCATACATTTGGAACGATTGGAAACGAAACATTTCCTGTATACGGTACCAGGATGCAGCCTCTGATTTTACCATTATGATACCGAAAATTGATCCCGCGAGTACAAATCTAAATCCTTTCATATTTTAAAAATCAGTGGTAAAAGTAAATGCGTCATGATAAGGCCCCCTGCGAAAAAGCCAATAACCGCCAACAGCGATGGTAGTTGCAGGTTTGATAAGCCGCTGATGGCGTGGCCGGAAGTGCAGCCCCCTGCATAACGCGAGCCGAAGCCTACCAGCAAACCACCCGTTAATAGTAAAAGCACGTTTTTTATTGATAGCGCGTGCGTTCCGTATAACTGTTCCGGATTCAACTGCCCGTCAAAATGCAGCCCTATGGCGCTTAGGTCATTTATTGTAGCCGGGGAAAGTTGCAGAGGAGCATCGCTTTTTAAAAGGGTTGCCGATATAATGCCTCCCAGTATTGAACCTGTTAAAAATAGAAGGTTCCATTTTTGTGTTTTCCAGTCAAAATCAAAAAAGCTTACTTTTTTGCCGGCACCCGCTATGGTGCATAACGTTTTAAGGTTAGACGAAAACCCAAATGATTTTCCGAAATACAACAACACAACCATTATAGCGGCAATTGCTATGCCGGATATATACCAGGGCCACGGGTGTTTTAGAAATTCAAGCATGTTTTATTTATTTACAATCCCGTACTAATATAGGGGATTTGCAATCTCCACACTGGTCGAAGTTGATAGACTTCGACCAGTGGTGGGTTGTTGGTTATAAAGACACAAGAACGGCTGGCGCGCGGAACGCCAACAGTAGCGCAACTTATAATTTACCTATGGAATTTTATCAACGATAAGCCCGGACGTTGGGCTAGCCGGCAACCTCTTTAACTTTGATCTTTTTATTCCGTACCATTAAGCGCGTGGCGAGCTTGTTTTGTTTCCGTTCTTCATCGCCCAGGATTATTCCCCAGGGCTGCAGGCTTTCCACCTGGTCAAATATTATTTTCAATACAGCTATCACCGGGATAGATAAGAACATACCCGGGATCCCCCAGATCATTTCTCCTACTACTACGCCTAGTATGGTCATGAACGCGTTAATGCGCACCTTAGAACCCACCACAAGTGGTAATACAACATTACTATCCACTAAATGCATAATCACCACGGTACTCATTACCCAGACAGCCTGACTGCTGTCGGGCGAAGTGCCTAGGCTCACAATAGCGCTGATTACCAATACCGTAAGTATACCAATGTACGGTACAACGTTGAAAACGCCGGCCAGGAGCCCCAATAATATGGCGTATTTAACGCCCATTACCGAGAAAGCCACACCGATAACCGTGGCCATTATAGCCATTTGTATCAAAATGCCGATGATATATTTGCGGATGATGTACTGTACCTGTTCAACAATGGCATGTACCGTTGCATTATTTTCCTTTAGAAAAACCGACTCCAGGAATTTCATGATCAAACTGCGGTATAACAGGAAGAGAAAGGAATAAATAAATGTAAAAACCAGAAACAAAAGTATACCAGACACAGACAAAACCGTAGCGCCTACTGTCGCGGTGTCGGGCGATAAAACTTTATTGGTGGCGGTATTTACTACCCGGAGTTGCTTACCCCGCGTTACATTGAAATTATCCTGTACCCAGCCCCTGAAATCCCAAAGCGATCTTTTGATCTGTGCCTGAAAATCCGGCCATTCTTTGGCAAGATCTGCCAGTTGAGAGCCGATCACGTAAATAACCGTTCCGACAAAAGCCAGCAACAATAATACGGCTACCATAGCCGCAGCGCTCCGCGAAAACCGGAGTTTAAACTCAAAGAATTGAGCCACCGGTAACAATAATATAGAGAACAGGCAGGAAAATATGATTGGCGAAAGTATTTCTTTAGCGATGATAACGAGGTAACCAATAGCAATAAGGCTGAATAGTACACAAGCCAGCTTTATGTAAAAAGGCAGGTTGGTAAATGTTTTTAATTCCATTCTAAACGTTTGTTATCACAAATAGGTAAAACCGGTATTTGTTTTAATTATAATTGGGATTCGGCAGTAATCACTTACCGAAGATAGCTCAATTAGTAACACTGTTAATTATAAATCGGACCCGCTATCCGTAGTTTCCAACTACGGATTAGTATGCATGTAGTCTCTGACTACAGTGTTACAAAACCTGCCAATGTAGTCGCAGACTACAAACATAGTCGTCCGAAGTCGGAGACGTTCGGACAGCAGCTAGTAATAGTCCCCACTACTTCGTTTTCGTAAAAGATTTGTATATCAACGCCATAAATTGTGTTTTGCCAAGTGTATTTCGCAGCTTTATAGCTGCATTATCAACCCGATAATATTTATACAAACCAATAGTCCACTTATGATGAAAACATCACTAATAAAACTCCTTTTTATTGTTACTGCTGTGTTATGCGGCAATACTTTACATGCCGAAGATGGCTACGACCTGTGGTTAAGAAAAGGCCCGGCAAAACCTGTTAAGGTTGTTGTATCAGGCAAAAAGTCGGCTACGCTGGATGTGGCGAAAGAAGAACTGACTAAATTTTGGCAAGGCGCACCAAACGCCACCGTACAGCTGGTGGTTAAAGCTGATAAAGCCATAAAAGCAGATGGCTTTAAAATTACAGGCACGGTAATTACCGCTAATACTGATGCCGGTGTTTTATATGGTACTTATGATCTGTTGCGCAGAATGGCAAGCGGAGAAGCGACGGATAACATATTATCCAACCCGTCCTACCAACGCCGCATATTGAACCATTGGGATAACCCTACAGGTTCTATTGAGCACGGCTTTGCCGGAAGGTCAATTTTTTGGCGTAATGAAAAAGATTCGGTTACCGTAAACGCCGGTGATATAAGCCGTTGGAAAGATTACGCACGTTTAAACGCTTCTATTGGTATCAACGGCGCTGTTGTCAATAACGTAAACGCGCAGCCGATGATGTTATCGGCTCCCTATCTTAAAAAGTATGCTGCAATAGCAGCAGCTGTGCGGCCATATGGTATGAAGATATATATGGCTCCAAACTTTGCTTCGCCTATACGCCAGGGTGGTTTAAAAACCGCTGATCCGCTTGATCCGGAAGTTATTAAATACTGGCAGGCAAAAGCGAAAGAAATATATGCTTTGATACCCGATTTTGGCGGCTTTTTGATAAAAGCGAACAGCGAGGGCCAACCCGGTCCGCAGGACTATAAACGCACCCACGTAGATGGTGCAAACATGCTGGCTGACGCACTTAAACCATATGGCGGCATTGTGATGTGGCGCGCCTTTGTGTACGCTCCTAACGATCCGGACAGGGCAAAACAAGCTGTTCAGGAATTTTTGCCTTTTGACGGCCAGTTTAGAGATAACGTTATAATACAAGTTAAAAACGGACCGGTTGATTTCCAACCGCGCGAACCATTTAGTCCGCTGTTTGGCGCGATGAAAAAAACATCGGTTATGGCCGAGTTCCAAATAATGCAGGAATATTTGGGTCAGGCCAAGCACCTTGTATTTTTATCAACCATGTGGGAAGAGTGCCTAAAAAGCGATACCTACCAATCCGGTGCGGGCAGCACAGTCGGCAAGGTTACGGATGGCAGCATTTATCCGCAGAAATATACAGCCATTGCAGGTGTATCAAACATTGGCTTGGACAGTAACTGGACGGCTCACCCCTTTGCGGCGGCCAACTGGTATGCTTTTGGCAGATTGGGCTGGGATAATACCCTTACCAGTGCGCAAATTGCCGATGAATGGCTGAAACTAACATTTGCCCCGGTTACCGATGAAGGTAAAGCAGCAATGGCCGCCAAAAACTGGGATGCCGGATTTTTGGCCCCGGTAAAAAAAATGATGCTGGACAGCCGCGAGGCGGCGGTTAACTACATGATGCCGCTTGGCTTGCACCATCAGTTTTCTTCATATGATCATTATGGTCCGGGTTCATGGTATGCTCCGGCACGTACACGTGCCGACTGGACACCGCCGTATTATCATAAGGCTGATAAGCAAGGCTTAGGTTTTAACAGAACTAAAACAGGTACCGATGCCGTTAGTCAGTATCACGAGCCGCTTAACACAACCTTCGGAACGCTGGAAAGCTGCCCTGAGATATATTTATTATGGTTTCACCATGTGCCATGGACGTATAAATTAAAAAGCGGTCGCACCCTTTGGGATGAGCTTTGCATTAAGTACGATACCGGTGTTAAGCAAGTTAGGCAGTTCCAGGTGGTTTGGGATATGGCGCAGCCATTTGTTGATAAGGAACGCTTTGAAAATGTACAAAGTCGCCTGCGCATACATGTGCGCGATGCCCAGGTTTGGAAAGATGCCAGCATTTTGTATTTCCAAACATTCAGCGGTATGCCTATCCCTTACGAGGTTGAGCGCCCGGTTAGGGACCTGAGCTATATGATGAGTACACCACCGGCGAATATAAAATAAGGTAATCGTCTGTCAACAAAAATAGCGATGGGTTTGAAACCCATCGCTATTTTTGTTAATGAAAAGAATATCATACGTTTAATAACCATATTTTAGCGCCATGAAGCAGTGCTTAAACAATTCTATTTTTAAGATACTTTGGGTAGTAACGATAGCGTTCTCCATCCCTTCCTGCAAACCCGATAACCTAAAACAAGGCGCGGTAAAAGAATACTTTGATGTTAAAGGTTATTTTGAAAAGAAGATCGTGCTGTTAACAAAGCAACACCCAGCTGTTACCAAAACCGTTGTACATAACGGAGCATCTGAAAGTAAAAGTGTTAAAATAAGTAACTGGAAGAGTGAGTTCGGTTTGTTTATTGAATCGGATATTAACAAGCCTGCATGGAAAGGAAGGTATACTAAGTCGGGCGACAACGGGACAGTTATTTACACCGCAATAAGCCCGGAAGTAAAAACACGGCGCATAGTTATTTGCAAAGCGGCGGATGGTACTGTGAGGCAAATATCTATCTACAACCAGGTAAATAACGCATTGTATAACACCAGCGAAACGCTTAATTATTTCCCCGATTCGGCTTACACAATTGAAAAATATCAGAAGGTAAAGCTGCTGGGCGCCAACACTTACAAAATAACCGGAAAGTTTAATTAATGGTGGCCGGTAGCGGTTGCCAGCTTCTCTTTGGTAACATCAAACAATGATGCTATATCATTACGGGTAGGATCGTTATCTAAGACCTTTTGCAGATCATTCATAGCTGCCTTTAGCGAGCTAAGGCCCCGTGCTTTATCGTAGGGTTTGGACGCAGTTTCTAACTTAAATATCCCGTAATCGCGGTAGGCTATTGCCCTGTTTTGAAAGAAACTTGCAATTTTAGTGTCGGTAGGACTCAGGTTAATAGCTTTGGTGAAATCAACGATAGAACCCATTAAATGCTTTTCTTTATCAGCAGGTAACTGGCTGCCTTTGCCTAAACGATATTTAGCCAGGGCGCGGTAGTAATAAGCAGCCGCATCAGTTGGCGCAATAGCTATCTCTCTGGTAAACGCAGTTATTGATTTTGGTAAATTATCGCTGTGGTAATAAGAATATCCCAGCATCCATAAGGCGTTGGCATTGGTAGAATCTATCAGGCAGCCTTTTTCCAATTGCTTTATGGCGGCTTTAAAATTACCGTCAATATAAGCCTGCTGCCCCAATTTAACATACGCGTTTTGCGACGCAGCATGCTCTATGGAAGAGATGATAATAAAAGATGCAATTACCGTTAACCTCATTTACAAATCAACTGTGGTATAAATAACAGTATACAAATAACTTATAATAGTGTAAATTATTATAAGCGGAAACAATTTTATTTAAAATAAACCGCTTATTTACCAAAGAGTTTTCCACATTTTAAGCCTGACATTTTTTCGTATTCAACTTTTACGTTAAAATAAATTATTGTGGGGCTGCATTTTCGTAAATTGCATACAATCAATTTAATATGCCACTATTCGGTACAACTTCCCACATCTTGGCATATTAGTTGAAACATACCGTCGTGATAATTTAATTGCACGCGTCAGCAATATTTGGCGGTTACTCTGCATTTGCAGGCTGACAATATGACGTTTAACAGAAAGGTACCTGATGAGTTTTGATCCGTTTGATTTTAAGAATACAATGCCCGTTATAAATGAAGATTCTGAGTTTTTTCCGCTCATGTCATCTGAGGATGAAGAGGAAATGAACAATGAACAAGTGCCTGATGTATTATCTATTTTACCTCTCCGCAACACAGTTTTATTTCCGGGTGTGGTAATACCTATTACTGTTGGCAGGGACAAATCAATCAAACTGATACGCGATGCCAATAAAGGCAAACGCATGATAGGCGTGGTTGCGCAAAAAGATGTTGCCTTTGAGGACCCAACCTTTGACCAGTTAAACAAAGTTGGCACGGTTGCACTCATCATAAAAATGCTGCAAATGCCTGATGGTAACACCACGGTTATTTTGCAGGGCAAGAAGCGTTTCTTTTTAAAGGAAGAAGTGCAGTCTGAGCCGTATATTAAAGCCACCATTGAGCCATTTAAGGATGCCAAGATAAAAGAGGACCGCGAATACAAAGCCATGATATCGTCTATAAAAGACATGGCGATGAACATTATTCAGATGTCTCCCAATATACCCAGCGAGGCCGGGATAGCTATCCGCAATATTGAAAGCACATCGTTCCTTATCAACTTCATATCGTCAAACATGAATGCCGATATGGCGGCCAAGCAGCAATTGCTTGAAACCGCTAACCGCCGTGACCTGGCCAACAGGGTGTTAGAACACCTGACAACTGAGTTGCAGATGCTGGAGCTGAAAAATCAGATCCAAACACGTGTGAGGGTTGATCTGGATAAGCAGCAGCGCGATTACTTTTTAAATCAGCAGTTAAAAACTATACAGGAAGAGTTGGGTGGTAATACGCCTGATCTGGAGATAGAAAGCCTGCGCCAGCGTGCTGCTAAAAAGAAATGGAACGTTGAAGTTAAAGATCATTTTAATAAAGAGGTTGAGAAACTGGCGCGCACTAACCCTGCTGCTGCCGATTACTCAGTACAGATAAATTACCTGGAGCTTTTACTTGATCTGCCATGGAACGATTTTACTAAAGACAACTTTGATCTTAAACGCGCCCAAAAAGTGTTGGATAAGGATCATTTTGGTTTAGATAAGGTAAAGCAACGCATAATAGAATATTTAGCGGTATTGAAGCTAAAACATAACATGAAAGCGCCTATACTTTGTTTGGTTGGCCCTCCGGGGGTTGGTAAAACATCGTTGGGTAAATCAATTGCCAAGGCTTTGGGCCGTAAATATGTGCGCATGGCCTTAGGTGGTATACGCGATGAGGCCGAAATTCGCGGGCACCGCAAAACCTATATAGGTGCTATGCCGGGCCGTATTATACAGTCTATAAAAAAGGCGGGCGCGGCTAACCCTGTGTTTATTTTAGATGAGATAGATAAAGTGGGCAGCGATTTCCGCGGCGATCCGTCATCAGCTTTGTTGGAGGTGCTTGATCCTGAACAAAACAACTCGTTTTACGACCATTATGTGGAGATGGATTTTGATCTGTCGAACGTAATGTTCATCGCCACAGCCAACTCTTTAAGCAGCATTCAGCCTGCCTTGTTGGATAGGATGGAAGTAATTGAAGTGAATGGTTACACCATTGAAGAAAAAATAGAGATTGCCAAGCAACACTTGTTGCCTAAGCAACGCGAAGCACATGGCCTTAAAACCAAAGATGTTGTAATTAAGCCCGATGTTATAGAAAAACTGGTTGAGGATTATACACGCGAGTCGGGTGTGCGGGGACTGGAGAAAAAGATAGGATCAGTAGTGCGTGGCGTAGCCAAAAGCATTGCTATGGAAGAAGACTATAACACAACCGTAAGCAAAAAGGACGTGGAACGCATTTTAGGTGCGCCGATATTTGACAAGGACCTTTACGAACACAATAATAACGCCGGCGTTGTTACCGGCCTGGCCTGGACAGCCGTTGGCGGCGATATCTTATTTATAGAAGCCAGCTTAAGCCCCGGTAAAGGCAAATTAACCCTTACCGGTAGTTTAGGCGATGTAATGAAAGAGTCGGCGGTTATTGCTTTGGCTTACCTTAGGGCGCATGCGGGCAAATTTAACATTGATGGTCGCTTGTTCGATCAATGGGATGTGCATGTGCACGTTCCGGCAGGGGCAACACCTAAAGATGGTCCATCTGCAGGTGTAACTATGCTTACCGCTTTAACATCGGCATTTACTCAGCGCAAAATAAAACCGCATTTGGCCATGACAGGCGAGATTACCCTACGCGGCAGGGTGTTGCCTGTTGGTGGTATTAAGGAAAAGATTTTAGCTGCCAAGCGTGCTAATATTAAAGAGATCATCCTTTGTAAATCAAACCAGAAAGATATACTTGAAATTAAGGAGGGTTACATTAAAGATCTGCAATTTCATTATGTTACAGAAATGCGCGAGGTAATAGAGCTGGCCCTGTTAAACGAAAAGGTGAATGACCCGATTGACCTGACCATAAAAGCCGACATAGCTAAGGCAGAATTAAATTAATTATTTGCCATCAAACATTAAATAGATATATTTCGGACAATTAAACCCTGTCATGAAATATATCTGTTTAAAACTCATCTTATCACTTTTATTAGCCCTGCTTTTCCTATTTAATACTGACGCGCAAATAATAGTAGCTGATAGCGCGTCAAAAGCAAAAACGGATTCCCTTAAGATCGATTCGTTAAAAAAAATACGTGCGGAGAACATTTTTATTGAAGCCGGTGGTGCTGGCTGGTGGTTCACACTCAATTATGACACCCGTTTTAACAAGCGCCGAAGCGGACTTGGTTTACGGATAGGTGCAGGGTATTTTGAACATACGTTTGTTTCGCCGTTTCCTTCAGATCTTTACTATAACCCACCAAATCTTAAAAAGTATTTTACTTTGCCGGTACAATTAAATTACCTATTAGGAAAAAAAAGCCACTTTGCAGAGTTTGGTGTAGGTACTACATTTACCATGTTTAACGGCGGGAGAGGATCATCCAACAATTTATTTCCTATTAGCAAGCAGGGTAATCAATATAAATTCGTCAATACAGTTACCGCTGGATACCGCTACCAGCCGCTCAAAGGCGGATTCAATTTCCGGTTAAATGCTGATATATTTTACAGCGCCATATTTTTCGTTCCACACGCAGGCATCGGTGTAGGTTATACTTTTAAGGGTAAGCGTGCTAAATTGAAAAGTACCGAAAGTATTCTATCACCAAAACAAAATCAGAATTAAATTTGAAAGGCTTTTACTACTTTTGGGTGCTAATTAAAACCATGAGAGTTAAGCTATTTTGTCTACTAATAAGCCTTACGGCAATATCCACAACAGTTTTTGCCCAACACAGCAGCGAGATTGGGCTGCAGACTGATAATGATTCGTACCTGTTACAGGGATCAGATCGTTATTATACGGATGGCATCTTTTTATTTTACAGGCATGCCTTAAAAACCGGCAATAACGCGGCACTGCAAAACAAAGTGCTGGGCTTTGAGCTGGGGCAAAAAATATATAATCCGCAAACGGGTAACATCCCTTCGGCTGCTACTGTTGACAGGCCTTTTGCGGGATATTTATATGCAGGAGCATCTTTAAATTTGCTTTATAAGAATGAAAGCAATCTTAAACTCGGCGCACAAATTGGCGTAATAGGCCCGGATGCAGACGGCGAAGGAACACAAAAGTTTATTCACGATACTTTTGGCTTTTATCCCATTAATGGCTGGAAATATCAAATCCAAAATGCGTTCCAGTTAAATCTTTCTGCCGAGTATAACCGCCTGCTTATGCGCAATGACGCGTTTGACGTTTCTGTAAGTGCGTACGGAAATTTAGGAACAGGTTTTAACGGGGCAGGAGTAGGGCCGCTTTTTCGTTTAGGAAAGTTGGGTCAGTTATTCAATTCTATCAGCACTCAAAGTACGGCTATCAAGAATGAAAATGCTCCGAAGGAAAGCAAGGGCGAATTCTTTTTACATTATAAACCACAGTTTAGTTATGTAGCGTATGATGCTACAATTGAGGGTGGATTGTTCAGTAAACAACCGGCGGGCTCAATTGAGGTTACACGTGTGCCTAATCGTGCTATATTCAGCAACCAGGTAGGTGTATCTTTTGTTAGTAAACGATGGGTGATTGATTATACGGCCTATTTTCCTACAGCCGCTGTAAAACCTCAGCATTACAGCCAGCAATGGGCAAGTATTACTTTACTTTACCGCTTTAATTAAGCCTCGAAATTCTTCTTGCGGTTTTCCTT
>CBFGNU010000092.1:0-13014 GCA_965650195.1 uncultured Mucilaginibacter sp.
GTAAATAATTTGCAAAGCATTGTGAGCCGAAACATTAACGTTACGGAGAACCCCGCAGTTGTAACCATTGGTGTTATAAAAGGAGGCACACGCTTTAATATTATTCCCGAAAACGTAGAAATGGACGGTACGCTGCGTTATTATACTACTGCAGATGAAAAAACCTTAAAGGACAATGTGCGGCGGATAGCCACAAAGACGGCTGAAGCATATGGTGCAACAGCCGATGTTAAAATACCCTATAGTAATGAATATCCTGTAACTTATAATGATCCGGCGCTTACATCAAAAATGCTGACTACGCTTGAAGCAAGTGCAGGCAAAGAAAATGTATTATTGGTACCGGCTGTAACAACTGCCGAGGACTTTAGCTTTTACCAGCAAAAAGTACCCGGCTTGTTTTTCTTTTTAGGCGGCATGCCCAAAGGCGGCGACAAATTAAAGGCCCCATCGCACCATACACCCGACTTTTATATTGATGAAAGCGGATTTACATTAGGTGTAAAAGCGCTTTGCAATTTAACGCTGGATTATATGGCGTCAGCAAAAAATAAATAGGGGCTAAGCCGATTGAATACGTAAAGTTTGGGTTATAAAAAAAGCTCCCGTTTTCGGGAGCTTTTTTTATAAATCGTTTATCCATTTTACCAGTTCATCGCGGCCTTTGCCGGTTTTTTGTTGGAGCTTACCTAACAGTTCGTCGTCTTTGCCTTCTTCGCGCACCAGGTCGTCATCTGTCAGATCGCCGTAGGCTTGTTTTATTTTTCCCTTCAGCTCGTTCCAACCGCCTTTGATTTCTAATTTATCCATAATTGTTTTTATTTAGATGTTTTAGTATAACATCTGTAAACACTATGGGTTTTGATTATCCTGATTTACTTAATTCTTTTCCAGTCCGGCGAATTTTGAAGAATCAATTTCTTATCTATCCACTTACCTTTAATTAATTCTCCAGAACTCACGCAAAATAAAGCTTGGTTACGAATTAAATATTTAAATCTATAGAATGTTACTTTCCCACCATCTTCCGAATGTGAATCATCCGGTTCTGTTATAAATAATGTGTCTTTTATTATTTTATAGGTGCATTTAAATGTGTAATCTAATTCGCAGTCGTAAGAATCAGCCTTATCGTTTGTTTTTAACTTTAAAGTATTAACACAACCTTTTGCAATCCCACGACTCCATACAGAATTGATATACTTGCCATCTGTTTGTAGCGCAATCGCAGTCAAGAAGATCAAGCAGGTTTTTATCATATACTATCTACAATGCTCCAGCTTTAATCTCCTCAACAACACCCGGATCTAATAATGTGGAAGTGTCTCCCAGATTACTGGTATCGCCCTCAGCAACCTTACGCAAAATACGGCGCATTATTTTACCTGAACGCGTTTTAGGCAACCCAGTTACAAACTGGATCTTATCGGGTTTGGCAATAGCGCCTATAATGCGAGCCACGGTCATGATGATGTCTTTGCGGGTCAATTCATCATCGCCATGTTTGTTAGGGCAAACCACAAAGGCATACACGCCTTGTCCTTTTATATCATGCGGATATCCTACTACTGCTGATTCAACCACGCTACTGTGCATATTAATAGCGTTCTCTACCTCGGCAGTACCAATGCGGTGGCCAGATACATTCAGCACGTCATCAACACGGCCTGTAATGCGGTAGTAGCCGTTCTCATCGCGCATACAACCGTCGCCGGTAAAATAAAGGTTTTCGTAAGCCGAGAAGTAAGTGGTGCGGCAGCGCTCATGGTCGCCATAGGTGGTGCGCAGCATGCCTGGCCACGGAAACTTGATGCATAAATTACCATTTACTCCATTACCTTCAATTCCTTTACCCGTCTCATCAACCAAAATTGGTTGTATGCCCGGTAAAGGCAATGTTGCAAAACTTGGCTTAAGTGGGGTAACATTAGCAATAGGCGATATCATAAAACCACCTGTTTCGGTTTGCCACCAGGTGTCAATAATAGGGCAGTTACCATGTCCTATCTTTTCATCAAACCAGTGCCAGGCTTCTTCGTTGATAGGCTCGCCTACTGATCCGAGCTTGGTTAACGAGCTTAGGTCCTTATTTTTCACTACATCATCACCAAAGCTCATTAATGAGCGGATGGCAGTTGGCGCGGTATATAATATGTTTACTTTAAATTTCTCAACAATTTCCCATAAACGCCCCGGACTTGGAAAGGTTGGTATCCCCTCAAACATTACCGAGGTTGCCCCTTGGGTTAATGGCCCGTAAGCTATGTAAGAGTGTCCGGTTATCCAGCCAATATCGGCGGTACAAAAATATACTTCGCCGGGCTCGTATTGGAACGCTGTTTTAAAAGTGTAGCCTGTGTAAACCATATAGCCACCGCAAGTATGCACTACGCCCTTTGGCTTGCCCGTAGAGCCGGATGTGTATAAAATGAACAGCATGTCTTCTGCATCCATTTCTTCGGCAGGGCAGGCAGGGTTGCCTTGTGTTTCAACTTTTCTAACCTCATCTTCCCACCAAACGTCGCGGCCCTTTATCATTGATATAGGTGTACGCGTGCGGGTAAGCACAATGGTTTTTTGTACTGATGGGCACTGAACCAGGGCATCATCAATAATAGATTTAAGCGGGACCTCTTTATTGCCACGGAAGCTGCCATCTGCCGTTATAACTATATTACAGGTGGCATCCTGTATCCGGTCGGCAATAGATTGAGCCGAAAAGCCACCAAATACTACCGAATGTATAGCGCCAATACGTGCACAGGCCAAAACCGCAATAGCCAGCTCTGGCACCATCGGCATATAAATACAAATTCGGTCGCCTTTTTTTGCGCCATTATTTTTTAGCACATTGGCAAACTGGCAAACTTTTTCGTGTAGTTGCTTATAGGTGAGTACACGGTGCTCGTCTTTAGGGTCATTAGGCTCCCATATAATGGCGGGTTTATCGCCCATCGTATCCAGGTGGCGGTCGAGGCAGTTCTCTGTTATGTTCAACTTAGCGCCCTGGAACCATTTTACATTAGGCTCTTTAAAGTTCCATTCTAAAACTTTATCCCACTTCTTTTTCCACAGAAAGTTATCAGCAATGCCTGCCCAAAATTCTTCGGGCTGTTCAACGCTTTGTTTATATACTTGTTTGTACTGGTCAAATGATGTGATCTTCATAATTATAAATTGGTAGCGCAAATTAGTGATTTCCTTAAAGATGTTTAAAAGGAATATTTAAGTAGGTGTTATTTTTTACGAATACGAAAGAGTTGTTATTAATAATGTATAAAGCATCTAAATCAGGTTGCCGGCCTCAACCTGATTTAGATGAAAAATGCTTTGCCAGCTATAGTTTAACGTCTTTTTTACAGCGTTTTAAAAATTTAAAATAATTTTCAATCCACTGTTGCCTATTTGATGTAAAATCCTGATATTTGCAAACTCTTTTAATAAAAGGGTATTAAAATTAATTGTCATGTCAAGAATTTGTGATCTAACAGGAAAAGGCTCTATAGTTGGTAACAACGTTTCTAACTCAAACGTTAAAACCAAACGCAGATTTCATCCAAACCTGAAACTTAAAAAGTTTTATATTCCTGAGGAAGATAAATGGATAACCTTAAAGGTATCTACGTCAGCAGTAAAAACCATCAGCAAAAATGGTATTACTGCCTGCATCAATAAATTTGTAAAAAAAGGATACATATAGTAGTTGTAGGTTGGATGTTTTACATTGTACGTGAAATAGCTAACTGAAACTTCAATTGAACATAACGTAAAACGTACTGCGTAATACGTATAACAATAAATACGATGGCTAAGAAAGGTAACAGAGTTCAGGTAATTTTAGAGTGCACAGAGCATAAAACAAGTGGTATGCCGGGTATGTCTCGTTACATTACCACCAAGAACAAAAAGAACACTACCGAGAGATTGGAGCTTAAAAAATTCAACCCGGTTTTACGTAAAGTAACTGTACATAAAGAAATTAAGTAATTAGTTGATTAGGTTGAATGTGCAAATCATTCACTCAATCACTCATTCGCTAATTCAATAATTATAAAGACATGGCAAAGAAAGTAGTTGCAACCCTGAAAACAGGTGCTGGAAAAGAATACTCAAAAGTAGTTACAATGGTTAAGTCGCCTAAAACGGGTGCTTACTCATTCAAAGAAGTAATTGTGCACAACGATCACGTTAAAGACGCGATCAACGCTGCAAAAGGTCAATAATTATTTTTGATAATGATATTGAAGCCGTCTTGTGTTAACGAGAGGGCTTTTTTTATTGTTATGCAGATGTGCGTATTTGCAGATGTGCATATGATTGATAAATGATTTTGAGCTTATAATAGTTGCTTAACTTAGTGGCATATTTGCACATCCACTAATCTGCACATCAACACACATGGGACTATTTGATTTTTTTAAAAAGAAAGAAAGCACGCCACAGGAGCAGGAGGCGCTTGATACCGGTTTGGAAAAAACCAAGGATAGCTTTTTTTCAAAGATCACCAAAGTAATTGCCGGTAAATCTACCGTTGATGAGGATGTGCTGGATGAACTGGAAGAGGTGCTGGTAACATCAGACGTTGGTGTACAAACCACGCTGAAAATAATTGAGCGTATTGAGGCCCGCGTTGCGCGAGATAAATATGTTAGCACTTCAGATCTTAACGGCCTGCTGCGCGACGAGATACAACAACTACTAGCCGAGAATAACAGTAACGATTTTTCAAGCTTTGAATATGGCAGCCACAAGCCATATGTAATTATGGTGGTTGGTGTTAACGGTGTGGGTAAAACCACCACTATCGGCAAACTGGCCCATAAATTAAAGCAGGCAGGAAACCAAGTGGTGTTAGGCGCTGCAGATACTTTTAGAGCAGCCGCGGTCGACCAGATAAAACTTTGGGGTGAGCGCGTTGGTGTTAAGGTAGTGGCGCAGGCGATGGGGTCAGACCCTGCATCGGTTGCTTTTGATACTTTACGTTCTGCAGTTGCTAGTGGGGATGATGTTGCGATAATTGATACAGCCGGCAGGTTGCATAATAAGGTGGGTTTGATGAACGAGTTGACGAAGATCAAAAATGTGATGCAAAAGGTAGTCCCCGGCGCTCCGCACGAGATATTGCTGGTATTGGATGCTTCAACCGGGCAAAATGCTATTGAACAGTGCAAGCAATTTACTGAAGCTACTGCCGTTAATGCCTTAGCGTTAACCAAGTTAGACGGCACTGCTAAAGGTGGGGTAGTAATAGGGATATCAGATCAGTTTAAAATACCGGTAAAATATATAGGTGTAGGCGAAGGGAAGGATCAACTTCAATTGTTTGATCGGAAGGCGTTTGTGGCCTCGCTATTTAAAGAATAATAAAATATTTGTCATTCTTCGCTATCACTCAGAATGCAATAAGGAAAAAGATTAATGCGTACAAAGGAAATAAGTAAGCCGATACTAATAAAAAAACCTCGTGTAAACGTGGTAACCCTTGGCTGCTCAAAAAATACCTACGACTCGGAAATTTTGATGGGCCAGCTTAAGGGCAATGCTTTCGATGTGGTGCACGAGGCCAGTAAGGTGGGTAAGGATGATATTATTGTAATAAACACCTGCGGTTTTATTGATAACGCCAAACAGGAGTCTATTGACACTATTTTACAATACAGCGAGCTAAAGGAGCAGGGTAAAGTAGGGAAGGTAATTGTTACGGGATGTCTGTCGGAACGTTATAAACCCGAACTCGAAGCCGAAATAACCAACGTTGACGCCTACTTCGGCACTAATGATCTGCAAAACCTGTTAAGTTCTATTGGTGCCAATTACAAGCACGAACTGATAGGTGAGCGCTTGCTAACGACGCCATCTCATCTTGCTTACTTTAAAATAGCCGAGGGTTGTAACAGGCCTTGCTCGTTCTGCGCTATTCCGTTAATGCGCGGTACTCACGTTTCTACACCGATGGACGAGTTGGTTAAAAACGCAGAGAAGCTGGTAAGAAACGGCACAAAGGAACTGATACTGATAGCTCAGGATCTGACCTATTACGGTCTTGATCTTTATGGCAAGCGTAACCTGGATGAGTTATTACGCCGCTTATCAGATGTCAACGGTGTGGAGTGGATCAGGTTGCAGTATGCTTACCCTTCCGGTTTCCCGATGGAGATATTGGATGTGATGAACGAACGCAGCAATATCTGTAAGTATTTGGATATGCCTTTGCAGCACATTACTGATAATATGCTAAAATCAATGCGTCGTGGCATTACCAAGCAAAAAACGATCGATGTGGTTAACCAGATCCGCGATAAGGTGGCGGGTATTGCCATGCGTACAACGCTGATAACCGGTTACCCGGGCGAAACACAGCAGGATTTTGAAGAAATGCAACAATGGGTAGCAGATACCAAGTTTGATCGCCTGGGCTGCTTCACTTACTCGCACGAAGAAAAAACTCATGCCCATAATTTAGTTGACGATGTGCCCGAAGAAGTAAAACAGGAACGCGCCGATACCATTATGGAGATACAGCAAGGTATATCATTTGATAAGAACCAGGAGAAGATAGGTAATACCTACAAGGTACTAATTGATAAAAAAGACGGTGGCTATTTTGTTGGCCGTACAGAGTTTGATTCGCCTGAGGTGGATAATGAAGTTTTGATCAATTCCGCTATAGATTATGCTACAATCGGCAGTTTTGTGCAGGTAAAAATTGACTCAGCAGAGGATTTTGACCTTTATGGACATATTGTAAAATAAATCGGGATTTTGTTTAGCCATTGTTTTTTTAGGATTATAAAATCTAAATTCGACATTCGGTAAAAAATCCGAAATTGAACATTCGAAATCCGAAATAAAATGGACGTTTCCTGTATAAGCTATAAAGACACCGGATTTTTCTCTTCGGGTTTAACCGATTACCTGGAGGGTAAACCCAAACTAGAACCATTTTATGGTAACCGCCCCGATTTTGAAGGTTTTGCTGAACTGCTTAAAAACAAAAAAGTAATTGCCGACAGAGAGGTACTTGCCGGCGTTTTAACGCAGCAATACCAGATAATTACTAAATACGCCCGCATTTGGGATCCTTCCTTTTCAATTCCAGAAGCTGTTCAGCAAAATATAGAAAGGCTTAAGCAGACTAATACTTTTACGATCACTACTGGGCATCAGCTTAATATTTTCGCCGGTCCACTATATTTTATTTACAAGATAGTTACGGCAATTAAACTGGCTCAGCAGCTAAAGGAAAAGCATCCTGATAAGGATTTTGTACCAGTTTACTGGATGGCCTCAGAAGATCATGACTTTGCCGAAATAAGCTATACCTACATTGGCGGTAAAAAAGTGCATTGGTGGTTGGAAGCTTCGGGCGCTACCGGGCGCATTAACCCCGAAACAATGCGTCAAGCGCTTAATCAATATAAAGGTGTTTTGGGAATGGAGCAGTTCGGCCCTGAGCTGGCCGAAATTGTAGAGACGGCCTATACCCGCTTTGATAAATTAGCCGATGCCACACGCTACATGGTTAACGCATTGTTCGGTAAATACGGCCTTGTAATTATTGATGCAGACAACACCCGTTTAAAACGCCAGTTTGTGCCCATTATAGAACGGGATATCATTGAGCAAAACAGTTTTAACAATATCAGTGCAACGAACGAAAAATTACGCGGACTTGGCGTGCATATACAGGTAAACCCTCGCGAGATCAACTTCTTTTATATGAAGGGCGGTACGCTGCGTGAGCGTTTAGTTTTTGAGGATGGCGTTTATAAGGTTTTAGATACCGAAATACGTTTTACAGAAGAGGAATTAAAGCAACAAATCAATAAGCATCCGGAACGGTTTAGCCCTAATGTGGTTATGCGTCCGCTTTACCAGGAGTGCATTTTGCCCAATATAGCTTATGTGGGTGGTGGTGCTGAAGTGATCTACTGGCTGGAGCTTAAAGCTAATTTCGATTTTTATAAGATTGATTTCCCGATACTGATCTTGCGTAACTCTGCTTTGGTGGTGCGCAAAGAAGCGGCCGGAAAAATAAAGCGCATGGAATTACAAATGGCTGATCTGTTTAAGCCAACCGACGCCATTAAGACCCATTGGGTTAAACAGCACAGTGAGAATAATCTGACCATACAAACCGAATGGCAACAAATTCAAGCGGTATTCGACCAGATAAAGGCAAATGCCAAACGCATAGATCCATCTTTGGCTCCTTCTGCCGAAGCTGTGCAGGCGCGCTTAAAAAAGGCGATGGATAACCTGGAGAAAAAGTTAGTTAAAGCTGAAAAACGCAATTACCAAACTCGCTTACAGCAGATAGACCAGATAAAAGAAGACCTTTTCCCCAACGGCAGTTTACAGGAACGCACCGAGAACTTTGGTATGTTATACGTACGCTGGGGGCAGGATTTTATTGATGAGTTGATTCGTCATTTTGATCCGCTGGATTTTGAATTTGCTGTATTGACAGAATAAGGTCAATCCTTAAACTTCCAGAACTTTGATGTTCCATCTTCTCCAGAACTCATTACAAGCGTGTCCTTAATAAAATAGATCTTTGCACTGTAAGCAAAATCAGAATAGTGTATTTTAATTGAATCTTTGGTTAGAATGTATTTATAGCTTTCAAAATGATCAACGTAATAGATTGAATCTGATCTGATATCGAAAGTAGCGTTTTCAGACTCTCCGCCTGTCCAAGGCCCCCAAAATTTTCTCTTTAATAGCCGGCGAAATGTTGTCTGCGGCCCGTTTTATAAGCTGTGTACTGTCAGCAACAGCTTTTGTTGAATCAGCTGCATCGCTTTTGTTGCGACCCGAATCACAGGCCATCCAGAATAACGCAATTAATAGCAAAAGGATAGGTAGGTTTTTCATAAACCTAAATTAGCTATTATCTATAAATACGGCTAACTATAATATTAACTCCTCTTCTCTATCCTATTATAAAAACCACCGTAAACATTTTCTTTAACAGCCGCTTCTCTAAAAAAGTCACCCGGAAAGCCGAGTTCTATTTTACTTACTTCGTCCAATTTTTGCAGTTGCTCTGCACTTAGTTTTACATCAACGGCTTTCATGTTTTCTTCCAGTTGACTAACCTTGGTTGCACCCGCAATAGGTATTGATGAAAATCCCTGGCTCATGGACCATTGCAAAGCCACATGGCTGGCGGGTACGCCCAGCTCATCAGCAATTCCAACTACGGTTTCTGTTATGCTAATGGCCCTGTCATTACGGCGATTACTTTCGGCTTTAACACGTCCTTGCTCGCCGCGCAAGTATTTGCCGCTTAGCACACCCCCGCCAAGCGGTGCCCAGGGCGTAACCGTCATGCCGAAATGTTTGGCCATGGGTATTAGTTCGCGTTCAGGTGTGCGTTGTAATAAACTGTATTCAACCTGTAGTGCTATAAACCGGCTCCAGCCCATCAGATCGGCCATTGTATTGCCTTTTGCAACCATCCACGCGGGGGTATCGCTTATGGCGGCATAGTTTACCTTGCCCTGGCGGATCAAGTCATCCAAACCACGCAAAATTTCGTCAATGGGGGTAAGGTCGTCCCATATGTGCAGGTACATTACATCTATAAAATCAGTTTTTAATCTTTTCAAACTTTCCTCTACGCTGCGCATCATGTTTTTGCGGTTATTGCCTGATGCGTTTGGGTTGGTAGTGTTATCCTTTAGCGAGTATTTGGTAGCTACCACAAAGTAATCGCGGTCGTGATTGCTCATGTACTCACCTATTATCTTTTCGCTGGTACCTAGCTTATACACGTTGGCAGCATCTAAAAAATTACCGCCGGCATTAGCGAAAGCATCCAATATGGCAAAGCTTGTTTCTTTGTCAGCGCCCCAGCCTGCTTCGGTGCCGAAACCCATGGTGCCCAGGCACAATTCAGATACTTTAAGGCCGGATCGACCCAATAATTTGTAATTCATATTAGCTTGTGTTTAAAGCAAACTTAAACAATAATAGCTTTTGCTTGTACCATAAATATGAAAGTTATCACCTTACATCAGCGCGTTACAACCGATGAGTTGTTGAGCCATTTACAGCAAAAGCTAAACCCGTTGTTTAAAGAACAGCGGCGGGTAGACAATGTGTTGCAGATATTTAAAGCGGATGACGCTGTGAATATAGCGATGCCCGAATTGTACGAGGGGGCTTTGTTCCAGATAGCCGTTAACGGCAGCGAATTATGGATAACCCGCAATGAGCATTATGTTGATGATGTAAATTCGCTGGCTATTGAGTCGATCCTTAATTCTTTATTTGAAGATCTGACGGATGATATTCGCGGAACAGACTTAGTGCAGGAAGGTTAATAAAACACCGGTACTTTACGTTTCGGTTAAACAAACGGAAAAAATAAAGCCTCTTTCTATTTCTAAAAAGAGGCTTTACTGTTAATAAAAGATGTTTCTATCCGTATATCCAGCTAAACTTGTACTCCAGCATTGGGTTTTTCATACGCTCTGCAACGCGTAACAGGCGGTTAGGCAACTGCAATACATAATCGCGGGCTTTTTCGCCTTGCTCATTCAGGCCGGTAATTTTTTCAATTTGCCACTCGTCTATCAGCTCTTTTAAAATATCAACATAGTCAATAGCGGTATAAATACCCAGGCGTTGGGCCGCATCGGTAAAATGACCGAAGGTTTGGCCAATTTTCAAACCAACTTCGCGCAGAAAATGCGCAGGCATTACAATTTTTTTGCGCATCATATCCTCAAAAGCAAGCATGGCTTCGTTGGCATCAACTTCAAAAATCCGTTTTATAAAGTATATGTATGCTTTAGCGTGGCGAGCCTCATCTGAAGCTATAACGCCACACATTTTTGAAAGCAGCGCATCGCCGTCTTTTTTAGCTTGTGATGCCACACGGCGGTGCGATACATTCGTAGCCAGCTCCTGAAACGAGGTGTATATAAAATTGCGGTACGGATCGTGCCCCGTACCAATGTCAAAGCCATCAGCAATTAAGTATTGTGTTGATACCTCCATGGCGCGCATATTAACGCGACCGGTTAGGTAAAGATATTTGTTGAGCAGATCGCCGTGGCGGTTTTCTTCGGCTGTCCAGTGGCGTGTCCATTTCATCCAGCCACCTTCTTCGTTGTCTGATACACCTTCAACCATGGTTAACCATGATTCATAAGTAGGCAATGCCTCTTCGGTGATGGTATCGCCAATAAGCACCGCCATTAAATCGTATGACAGGCCTTTGGCGCTTTCGCGCATCTCTTTTATTTCATCAAAAAATGTATCTTTTGTAGAATCGGGCAAAAAATCGGTTGGCTGCCAGATAGTGTCAATCGGCTTTAGATAATCGTGCATTTTTTCAAGCATGAATTGCTCAATATGTCCCATCACTTCCCGCCTTTTTTCTTCAAAAAATCTCATAGTTATTTATTAACGTGCAAAGGTAACGATTTAAATGTTCAGTAGTTATCAATTTTTACCGGCGTAGCCTATGGCTTCTTTCATACAGTCGGGCAAAGTTTTTATTGACGGTTTATCTGTAAAAATAGAAAATGTTCCGTTATAGTCCCATAACATTCCGGGGATATTTAATGTTTTAAGGGTTTTACGCATTGCCGTTATATAACGACACCGGCTGTCAAGGTCGGCTTTATTATATGCACCATATTCGCCGCATAAAATAGGTACGCGATATTTATCGCCCCATTTTTTAATAATAGTAAGCTTGTCAAAAAGCGCTTGTTCTGTACCATCAAACTTGTATTGGTTATAGTTGGTCTCGCCCCAGGTGTTTTTTGCTTTAGAGTTAAGTGTAGGAAAATTTTCCGCACTATAAGGAAATCGTACCCCAGTGGTTGCCATTTGGTCGCCCACCCACTCAGCACCCTGATGCGTAAATAAAAAAGGTTCATAAAAATGAAAAGTATAGATAATATTCTCATCGCTAAGGCGCACAAAACGGCTTAATTCATAGATGCTATTATAGTTAGATGCGCCTATAATAAGCGTTCTTTTGGTATCAATTTTACGTATTGCCGTAGTGATATTATAGGCCGCATCTTTCCATATCTGCGGATTCATTGCAAGGGGCTCATTATATATTTCAAATAACAAATTGTCGGCGCTTACACCTTTATACCTTTTAGTTAAAATAAGCCACAGGTTAACTATTTTCGCTGTTTCTGTTAAATAATTGTTATCATCCAGCTGGCCGTGATGGTAATCAATCACCAATTTTAAATCATATTTATTACACAGATTAAGCACACGGTCAACCTGTACTAATACATCCTCAAGCGGTGTTTTTTGGTCTTCAAAAAAGCGAAAGGCAATAGGTAACCGTACACTTTTAAAACCGAGTTGTTTTAATAATATAAAGTCGCTTTCGACTATTATCTGCTCTTTTAATATATCTTTATTCCAGCTTTGTTCAAGCCACGAAAAACTAATGCCATTATCCAAACTTTTAGCCCTTTTAAACGCCGCAGTCCGCGTTGCTGAAACACTTGGTTTATTTTTTGCTAATGCTTGCGCTGAAGTATGTGATTTGGCAAACAGGGCTAATAAGAATAGTACTGAAAATATTTTTTTCATTGAGGTATTTTCATTTAATAACAGCAACCGTAATCTTTTTATAATTTAAAAACTAATAATGTTTGTTCAAATTACAAAAGAAGAATTTTCTAAAGAAGTTTTAAAGAAAGCCTGGTACCAAACTAATAATATTATTTGGACCCTTATTTTTTTATATCCGCTGGTAGGCATAGTTGATTTTATTTATGGCGGCGAGCTTTGGGTGCAATTCTTTATAGTGCGTATAATTACAGTACTTATTATTTTAGGGTTGTATTCATATATAAAAAGTAATAAATACAATTATCGCATATTACTTCACGCCGGTTTTTTTGTAATCTCGTGTACGTCTTCAATTTTTTGTAACCTGGTACCCACCGAGAGTTATAAGGTCTATTTTCTTATTTATTCTGCAGTTATTTTGTTTTTTAATATCCAGGTTTTTTGGGAACC
>CBFGNU010000093.1:0-12978 GCA_965650195.1 uncultured Mucilaginibacter sp.
ATTTATTTGAGCGAGACTGTTCCATTCAACGCCGCCATCAAAAAGTGATAGAGGAAGCACCATCGTCTGTTTTAACACCGGAGATACGGGAGCGGATGGGGCGCTGTGCTGTAGATGTAGCCAGATCTGTTAACTATACCGGCGCGGGCACGGTGGAGTTCATTATGGATGAGCAGCTCAATTTTTATTTCCTGGAGATGAACACCCGTTTGCAGGTAGAGCATCCGGTTACCGAAATGATAACCGGTATTGACCTGGTTAAGGAGCAGATCCGCGTGGCAAGGGGCGAGGCCCTGAGTTTTACACAGGATGATCTGAAAATAAACGGTCATGCTATGGAGTTACGCGTTTATGCCGAGGACCCTGCCAATAATTTTTTACCTGATATTGGCACGCTGCAAACCTATGTTACGCCTAAGGGACCCGGTGTTAGGGTGGACGATGGTTTTGAGCAAGGCATGGAGATACCTATCTATTACGACCCCATGATAGCCAAACTGGTTACGTATGGTAAAGACAGGGAGGAGGCGATTGAACGGATGATACGTGCCATTGACGAATACATTATTACAGGCATAACCACCACATTAGGCTTCGGCAAATTTGTGATGCAGCACGAGGCATTCCGTAGCGGTAAGTTTGATACGCATTTTGTGAAAAAATACTTCTCGCCCGAAGTTTTGAATGAAGATAACGAGCAGGAAGCCATAATAGCCGCGCTGATTATGGAACGCTTATTAAGTACACCGAAAAGTACCGTGCAGGCGGCCTCATCCGAAGTATCTGCATGGGTAAAGAATAGAAAAGAAATATAGAATGCCGCTTTTTTGTTAAATAGTTGCCGGTTTGTACGACCGGAAGTAAATAAAAATTATTGCCGCTGTAAAAGCTATCGGGATAAAGAAGCTTATTTTAGCGAATACTACCAAAGCAATAAAGGCTAATGGGAATATAAGTAGACAGCAGGCAATCAACCCGAAAATAGTATTAGCGCGCGATTTATCATCGCTGGAAATTAAAATTTCGTAAGCCTTAGATAAAAAGTAAGTTACCGGGGTGGTGTAGATCAAAATTATTACGATCAACTTAAGAAACTCCAGGGTAAAAATCCAATCTATCTTAAAGTTTAAGAGCAGAGGAATATATTTATATAGCAATGCTACACTAACTAATGGCAAAATAATGCACAAAAATGTGTTGTAAGTTTTGGTGTTAACGCGGGCGAAGCTTAGGTTTTTCATGTTTCTTTGTTTAAATTCAACTCATCTAAATTAGTATTAATTTTCAATAAATGATCATCAACCAATTCAATCTCAAACAAATAAGCCATTAATATGCCCGAAACTATAAGTACCTCCCAACGCCTCCGGTCAATAGTTGGTGGCTCATTAGGTAATTTGGTGGAATGGTACGATTGGTATGTTTACTCTGCCTTCGCGCTGTATTTTTCGGGCGCTTTTTTTCCTTCTGAAGACGAGACAGTACAGTTGCTTAACACCGCCGGCATATTCGCCATAGGCTTTTTAATGCGTCCCATAGGCGGCTGGATAATGGGTACCTATGCAGATAGAAGAGGACGCAAAAAAGCATTAACAGCATCCGTATTAATGATGAGTGTTGGGTCGCTTATTATTGCGATTATTCCCGGTTATAGCCAGATAGGTGTTGCAGCGCCCGTGCTGCTGGTACTGGCCCGCATTATACAAGGCTTAAGTGTTGGCGGCGAGTATGGCACAAGCGCTACCTACCTCAGCGAAATGGCTACACAAAAGCGTCGCGGTTTTTACTCGTCATTTCAGTATGTCACTTTAATAATGGGGCAATTATTGGCCCTGGGAGTGTTGGTAATATTGCAACGGGCTTTCTTAACAGAAGAGCAATTGCACAGCTGGGGTTGGCGCATACCTTTTGCTATCGGTGCCGTTTTGGCCATCAGCGTTATGTACTTAAGGCGCAGTTTGCAGGAGTCGGTAGCAATTGCTGCGGATGACAAGGAAAAGTCGTCACGCGGAACGCTAAGGGCGTTAGCAGCCCATCCCAAAGCGGTACTAACCGTAATAGGCTTAACCATGGGCGGAACATTGGCGTTTTACACGTTTACCACCTATATGCAGAAGTTTTTGGTGATCACATCCGGTTTCAGCAAAAGCGATGCTACGCTGATATCAACCTTAACTTTAGTGTTTTTTATGTTATTGCAGCCATTGTTCGGCGCCTTGTCCGACAGGATAGGCCGCAAGCCTCTGCTCATCGCATTCGGGATATTTGGCGCAGGCGCAACGGTGCCTATACTTACAACACTTAGCCATACCAATAACTTTTGGGTTGCCTTTGCTTTAATAATGACGGCTTTGGTAATTGTTAGCGGTTATACATCTATCAACGCGGTAGTAAAGGCGGAGCTTTTTCCGGCAAATATCCGTGCGTTGGGGGTGGGTTTTCCCTACGGTATTGCCGTCTCACTCTTTGGCGGCACTGCCGAACCTGTTGCTTTGCTGTTTAAAGATAAGGGCCACCAGGAGTGGTTTTACTGGTACGTTACCGGGTGTATACTGGTATCATTAACTATTTATGTGTTGATGAAGGATACGAAGAAGTATTCTAAGATAGTAGAGGACTAAACCAGCCCCGAAATAATATTAATACTCAAAGCCACAATGGCTGTATTAAACGCAAAGGCTATAAGCGCATGAAACAATGCCAACCGCCTGATACGGCGGGAGGTGATCTCTACATCTGATACCTGGAAAGTCATGCCGATAACAAAGGAGAAATACACAAAGTCGAGATAGTCAGGTTCCTTTTCATTACCGGGGAAATCTAATCCACCGACCGGTTTTTGCGCATGCTCGGGCTCGTAGTATAAATGGGCGTATCTCAATGTAAATAAAGTATGCACCAGCCACCACGAAACGAGCACTGACGTTAACGCCAATATTACAGGAAAAGCTACACCCTCGCCGGTTTTGCCTTTGGCAGACATCAGCAGAAAAATTATAGCGCCTAAGCTTATTATAGATGACGCTATAACAAAGAGGAAAATAAATGTGCGATTGGAATCTTGCAACTTAGCATTTTTACGCACCTCCAGCGGATGCGACGTGAGGATGATTATCCAATCCATAACGATCACTGTAAAAGCAAAAGCTATCCAAACCATTAATATAACTGCCGGGGTAGTTTGGCTGCTGGGGATTATAAATAAAGCCGCTACAGCCACTATAAGCGCTATCAGGAACCTGTAATGCGCATCAAGCCTGAAGAATAATTGGCGGTTGGTTTGTTTATTGTTCATAGATCATGGTTAATAGTTCATGGCCAAATTGCGCTTCTTTTAGTTATTGTAATACATAACAAGTTACCATGAACTATGATCTATGAACCACGAACTATTCGCTATCAACTATAAAAGCCACACGCCCCACCTGTCCATCTTCCAGCCGTACCTTAATACCACGCGAATGATAGGCGGAACTGGTTAACAGTTTTTCAACTATTCCACGGGTTAACTTGCCGCTGCGCTGATCTTTTTTAAGAATGATATCAACCTCTAAACCAGGATATATATCGCTTCTGTTTTGTCCGTTCATGTTGTAATAGCAATTTTGTTATTACTTCACCAACCTCGCCACCGCCCAGGTAACCCTGTCGAAATTAAAGCTGTTTACCAGCATTTCCATGGCGGCTGTAATACGCTCATTATTCAGGTTGCCAATACTGCCTTCGTGGGTGTGGTTAACATATTTAGCGGGGTCAAATTCGCCTTTTTCAATGGCCAACCCAACTTGTTTGTAAGCATCGCGGAAAGGCGTACCACTTAAAACCATACGGTTAACTTCTTCCACGCTAAACAGGTAAGCGTACTTAGGGTCATTTAAAATCTCGGTATTCACCGTAATGTTTTGCAGCATAAAAGTGGCCATTTTAAGGCAGCTTTTCAGCTCAGCAAAAGCCGGAAAAAGCAGTTCTTTCAGCAACTGCAGCTCGCGGTGGTAGCCTGATGGCAGGTTAGTTGTCATCATGGCAGCATCATTAGGCAGGGCTTGCAAACGGTTACATTTACCGCGCATAATTTCCCAAACATCAGGGTTCTTTTTATGCGGCATAATGCTGCTGCCGGTGGTAAGCGTATCAGGATAGCTAACAAAGGCAAAGTTCTGGCTTAAGTACAAGGTTTGGTCCATGGCCATTTTAGCCAGTGTAGCTGCAATAGACGACAAAGCCTGCGCAATTATCCGCTCAGTTTTGCCACGGCCCATTTGCGCGTAAACCACATTGTAATTCAAACTTTCAAAACCAAGTAACTCGGTAGTCATGGTCCGGTTTAACGGGAACGATGACCCGTAACCTGCTGCGGAACCCAATGGGTTTTTATTGGTGATCTTATAAGCCGCTAAAACCATTTCAAGGTCGTCAATCAAGCTTTCGGCATAAGCGCCGAACCACAAGCCGAACGATGAAGGCATAGCTACCTGTAAGTGGGTATAGCCGGGCAATAAAACGTCTTTATGCTTCTCGCTAAGTGAAATAAGTTCACGAAAAAGGGTTTCAGTTTCACTCACCACCTGGTGCAGTTCGTTCCTGAAAAACAATTTCAGATCAACCAGCACCTGGTCGTTACGCGAGCGACCGCTATGTATCTTTTTTCCGGCTTCGCCAATGCGCTGTGTAAGCAACATTTCTACCTGCGAGTGAACGTCCTCAACACCGGGCTCTATTTTGAATTTGCCTTTTTCTATTTCGGCATAAATATTTTTCAGTTCGCGTTGCACTAGTTGCAGATCATCGGCGCTCATCAGGCCGATGCTTTGCAGCATTTGGGTATGCGCCAGTGAGCCAAGCACATCAAAGGCAGCCATTTGAGCGTCAAACACAGTATCGCGCCCGACGGTAAAGTTCTCTACCAGTTTATTAACGTCAATGTTTTTTTGCCAAAGCTTGCTCATGCTGCAAATATGAGAAATATTTTGATGATGGGCGGGATAGGAAGCTGCCTGAACTAGCAATTAAAGGCTTAGCGGCCTTTTTCAGGGAATTGTTTTGATAACTCTTTAGCCGGAATAGATGCAGAAGTGCCGTCTAAATATCCAATGGCAAGACTCTCGTTGTTCTCGGCTGCTTTTTCGGCCATTTCTCTAAGGCCTATATTTAAGGCATCTACAAGTTTCTGGGCGAAGTGTTCATCGGTCGGTTTCAGATAATTGGTCGGCATAGCGCTGTTTTTTTTTAATGATGCTAAGTTGTGGTTTATTGTAAAGTTCAATAATTCGTAATTCAAATCAAACTATCTTCCCCAGCATTTGAATATAAAGTTCAATACCTTCTCTAATTTCCTCCACATAAACAAACTCATCCGCCATATGCGACCGCGCCGAGTCGCCAGGCCCTATTTTAATGGTTTCGATATCCAACAATGATTGATCAGAGGTAGTCGGCGAACCGTAAGTTGTGCGCCCTAAACTTATACCTGCGTGTACTATTGGATGATTACGACTTATTGACGATGGTTTTAACCGCGTTGACCTTGCCTTTACATCAGATTTAACATGCTCACGGATGATTTCTAATACCTCTTCGTTCCTGTAAGCGTCGGTTACACGTACATCCACCACAAAGCTGCAACTGGCCGGTACCACATTATGCTGCGAACCTGCATTAATTACCGTAACCGACATTTTTATTGGTCCGAAAGCATCCGATTCCTTTGGGAATTTAAATGTACGGAACCATTCAATATCCGTCATAGCGTTATAAATGGCATTCTCGCCTTCTTCGCGGGCTGCATGACCGGCTTTGCCGTGAGCTATGCAATCAAGCACCATCAGGCCGCGCTCGGCAACAGCCAGTTGCATTAGCGTCGGTTCGCCAATTATGCCAAAATCAAGTTTACCCAGATCGGGAACAACCAGCTCGATACCGTTAAGCCCGGAGATCTCTTCCTCGGCAGTAGCAGCCAGGCAAAAGTTATATTTCAGGTCCTCGCGCTCATAAAAATAAAGGAACGTAGCAATCAAAGACACTAAGCATCCTCCTGCATCATTACTGCCCAGCCCATATAATTTGCCATCCTCTATCTTAGCATCAAATGGATCGCGGGTATAACCCGAGTTAGGTTTAACTGTATCATGATGCGAGTTAAGCAGGATAGTAGGTTTTGCTTCATCGAAATGCCTATTGCGCGCCCAAACGTTATTGATCTTACGGGTAGGTATTATGCCTTTTTCCTCTAAAAATTGTTCAATAATATTAGCCGTGCCACTTTCTTCTTTACTGAAAGATTGGGTGGCAATTAATTTTTGAAGTAGCTCAACCGCTTGTTGGTAGAGAGTATTTATATCCGGCATAATGCAAATATAGTGGTAAAATAATCGGCCTTTTCCATAGCGACGGGTTTCAAACCCGTCGCTATGATAAAAATGTCCTGTACTTAAAAAGATTTGGCAGACTCTATTCAAATAATCCCTTATCCCTATCCATAAACTGCGGACGGGGAAGCTCAAGTCCGAGCTTTTTGTTCAGTTGTTCAGACACATAGTCGGCCAGTTCGGGCGAGTAACGCTCATCATGCTGGTGCATAAAAAACCAAACCGACTGCAGGCCCATATCCCGCCATTGCGCAATACGTTCTACCCAGTCGTCAACCCGTTTATAATCTGTGCGGTGCAAACTGTTGCCTACAAAGCGGATAAAAGCATGCGGGGTAGGCAAAGTCATGTGCACACAATCCCGTCTGCCCGAGGCATCTGTAATTACCGCGCCAATGCCTAACTCGTGCATTAAATTAAAGGCACTATCGCGGCACTCGGTGTTGGCATACCATTCTTTATGCCGCAGTTCAACAAACACAGGTACATCTTTAGGCAGATGTTCCAAATAGGCTTTTACCTCGGGGAAACTTTTGGGAGTAAAATTATCGCTTAACTGCAAAAAAAGCGGGCCTAACTTATCGCCGAAGGCCAAAATACCTTCATAAAACTGCGTGGTTATTTCCTCGGCGTTTTTTAGCCTGCGGATATGGCTTATGCTTTGCGAAAACTTGGGGCAGAATTTAAAATCGGGATTGCTATCTGCTTTTTCCTTCCATTTGGCAATAGTGGCGGCAGGGTAGGTGTTGTAAAATGTCGCGTTAAGCTCAATGCTGTCAAAATGCTTTACGTATTCCTCCAAAAAATTAGCGTCCTTAGTTTTGGGTGGATAGATCTTGCCCAGCCATTCTTTACGTCCCCATTTGGCACAGCCAACATGCACCTGTAGCGGCGAGCTGTTTTTTGCTGCCGCGAGTGTTTTAACGGTGAGTTCAGGATCTGGTGGAAATGAAAAATCCACCGCGTCTAATTCTTCTGGTAATACCCTGCCAAATTCCATAAAATTTTACGATTTTATCCGCAAGTTAATACTTTTACAGCATACCCCATTTGCTATAATATTATTTAGGCCATGGCGTTTTTACCCTTGCATAGCAACAAAATACAATACCATGTTTAACAGATATATAATTACAGCGCTGCTGACATTTTTCGTTCTGTCGGTAAATGCGCAGGCTCCTTTGCAGCAACAGATAAATGAGATTGCCAAAGATGCCAAAGGCATTGTGGCGGTAACGGCATTGAATATTGAAACCCGCGATTCGCTGTCCTACAACGGCGAAGCGCAAATGGTTATGCAAAGCGTTATGAAGTTCCCGATAGCACTTGCGGTAATGCGTCAGGTAGAAAGGGGCAAGTTTAATCTGAACCAGATCATAAAGATACGAGAGCGTGACATCCACCATAGCAGAGGTCCGCTGTTTGAAAAATATCCGAAAGGCGTTGATATGTCTTTAAGCGAATTACTAAGCTACATGGTATCATTAAGCGACAATAATGCATGCGATATTTTGCTGGATAAGCTGGGCGGTGTTAAGCCCGTTATGGAATACCTGGGGAGTATCGGCGTAAATGGAATAGTTATCGATGCATCCGAAGGGGATATGGCCGCCGCCTGGGAAGTGCAGTACACCAATTGGTGCAAACCGGCGGCCATGGTACATTTACTGGACGTTTTTTACCAGGGCAAAGCATTGAATAAAGCGGGTACAGACACGCTGATGAAAAAAATGGTGGAAACTACCACGGGTCCAAATCAAATAAAAGGATTATTACCGGCCGGCACTATTGTGGCGCATAAAACAGGAAGATCAGATACCAACAGTGCCGGCTTAGCACCGGCCACTAACGATTTGGGGATAATTACCTTGCCCAATGGGCAACATCTTGCGCTTGCCGTGTTTGTAGGCAACTCAACAGCCGACCTGGATACGCGCCAAAGTGTTATAGCCCGTATTGCTAAAGCGGTTTGGGATAATGCGATCAGGAAAAAATAGCGGTTAAATAGAAACCTTTAGCCCGTCGTAAGCTAATTCTATCCCTGCAGGTAGTTCTGCGGTAACATCGGCATGTTTGCCCAGGCGATGACTGATATGGGTGAAATAAGTAGTTTCTGCGCCAATTTCCTGCGCAAAATCAATAGCTTCCTGAAAGGTGAAATGCGAAATATGTTCCTGTTTTTGCAGCGCGTTAAGCACCAATATTTTTGTCCCTTTTATCTTTTGTTTTTCGCTGTCGGCAATGGTTTTGGCATCCGTAATGTAGGTGAAATCATTTATCCTGAAGCCCAAAACAGGCAGCCTGTAGTGCATTACCTCAATCGGTGTCAGTACAATATCACCAACATTGAAGGGTTCAGCGCTGATAGTATTTAAGTTAACCCGCGGAATGCCCGGATATTTGTATTCATCAAAAACATAAGGGAATTCGCGTTTAAGCGTGGCCTGCACCCGTTTATCAGCATAAATCTCCATTGGGGCCTGCTGTTTGTAGTTAAACGCGCGTATATCATCCATCCCGGCTACATGGTCCTTGTGCTCATGCGTAAAAACCAGTCCATCCAGTTTCTGAACATTGGCCCGCAACATCTGGTATCTAAAGTCGGGTCCCGAATCAATAACGACAGTTGTACTATCACTCTCTACTAAAATAGCACTGCGCAGGCGCTTGTCGCGCGGGTCGGGCGATGAGCATGTCTCGCAGCCACAGGCTATTACAGGTACACCCTGCGACGTTCCGGTTCCTAAAAAAGTAACTATCACAACTGCAGTTTGGTTTGTTTAAGCTGCTGTAAAAAAGCAGTCTGTTTATCATCAAGCAAATTGTGGTCAACCTCCAAATCGCGCAGCAGGTCAGCAATGGCCAGTACCTTGCTTTCCAGGTTGGAGAAACGGTTGATCACTATTATTTTACTGTTTTGCAGCAGGCAAGCCCCGGTTTTAAAGTTTCCTTTTTCATAACGCACCTTGTACCCCGCTGTTTTTAGCAGCAGTTCCATTTTCTCCAGTGTATGGGCGGTAAGCGTTAGCATAATTTCAAAAGTAATGTTTTGTTGGGAAGTCCGGAAGTCGGAAAGACGGAAAGTCTGAAAGAATATTTATGCAATAAATTTAAGGATTGTTTTCGTCCCTTGAAAAAACAATTGACCTCCAATTATTGTTATTACCCTACCAATTATTGGACTTATAAAATGACAAAGAAAATACTGGTAATTGACGATAATAGTGCCCTGCTCGATCTGCTAAAGGAGGCGCTTAGCGGTGAGGGCTACGAGGTTGAATGCGTATCGCACGTGGATAATGTTTATGAGGCTGTACGCAGTTCGCACGCAAACCTGGTTATCATTGATTATATATTAGAGGGTATTAACGGCGGCGAGCTGTGTCATCAGCTTAAGATCAATCCGCGCACTCAGCATTTACCGGTTATTATGATTTCGGGATATCCCCGCGTACTTGAATCATTAGGAAATTACGGTGCCGATCACTTCTTGGCTAAGCCCTTTGATTTGGGTGAATTACTGAATGTGGTTAACAGTTACTTTTCTAACACTGTTGCCGCTTACAGCACCTAATATATTAGCTTGCCATAGCCATATTAATGGTAAAGGTAGTGCCTTGTTTTTCAATACTATGTACTTTTATATCGCCGCCATGTTTGGTAACAATCTGGCGCACTATGCTCAGGCCCAGCCCTACTGATTCTTCGCCACGCACGCCCCGCCTGCTCGCTCTTGAGAAACGCTCAAAAATAAAGGGAAGTAATTCTTCGGGAATGCCCATGCCAAAATCCTTTACATCAATTAAAACTTCAGTGTCGGTAACGCGTAACAGTATTTCAATATGATTACTTGGCCCCGAAAATTTGATGGCGTTGCTGATCAGATTATCCAATACGCGTTCCATTTTTTCGGTGTTTATATTGGCAAACACCGGTTGATGTGTCCCATAGTACAAGATATTGGCCTGCCCGTGTTTGCTTTTAACCCATTCGTCAACAATTTTTAACAAAAACTGGTTAAGCTCAACTTTTTCTGTATCAAAATCGTGGTGCTGCTCGTCATGGGCCGTTTCAAGCAGATCATTAATTATCGATGCAGCCTTGTCGCAGGATGTTTGGATCATGCCAAGGTTGTCATGATCTTCATCGTCCATTTTGTCTTCCATTTTCATAATGGCAACAAGCGTCTTTATGGCCGAAAGCGGATTCCGTAGATCATGCGCCACAACGCCTAATATTTCGTTTTTGGCCCTTATGGCTTGTTCAATTTCGCGGTTCTTTTGTTCAATTGCCTTTAGCTTTAAATAGTTATCGGCCCGGTAAGAAAAGGTATACCTGGATATGCAGAAAAAAACGATAAGCAATATCATCGAGGCCAGGTTATTCATCACCAGTTCGTTTGCGCCGTCTTGGTAAAAAGGCAAAAGCAGCGAAAAGCAAATGCCTGTAACCAGCGCCAGGAAAATTGTTTCAAAATGCTCAAATGTGTAAAATACCGCTATCATAACAAGCCCGATGAGGTACATTACTAAGGTATTGCGCGGGTTGTGCATGCTAAAAAACGTAGCACGCATAAAACTGAGCATAACAAACAGGGCAAACAACAGTGTAAAGGCCCGGGCAAGCATTCTTATGGTGAAGTTTTTTTGATAATGTTTCAGCAAAAAAACAGATCCGGCATAAAAAAGGGGAGAGACAATTATGGATATCCAATTAGCCTGATTGAATTCATCGAGATGCTCAACATTTTGTACGGGCAGGTCGGTTAATACTACAAAAAGCCTTAAGGATAAACTAACAATGAGATAAACCAGGCTTAGTACTTTTACAGAGCGCAGGTTTTGGTAGGTGCTATAATGATAAAAGTTAGAGCGGTTAACAGGATCGATCCTTGTAAAAAAATACACCCTCATCACATTAATTTTTGTGCGGTAATTAGGCTATATATTAGGGTGCATACAAGCATTCTATCAAAGATTAAATTGTCATAGGCGCTATAAATTTAACTAATATTTATTACTTCCATCATATTTGCCAAAATAAGTTTTAAAAAAAATACCCGGTTAAAGCCGCCTGATTTTACTAATTTGTGCACCTGAAATTTTTGTAAACAGATACTTAATTATAATGACTTACTGCTTAGGGATTAAGGTTAAAGAAGGCTTGCTGGCCATTGCCGATACCCGCATCACTTCGGGAACAGATACTACTGTAAAAAAGAAAATATCAATAGAACAAAAAGACCATTTTTCTCTTTTTATCATGACGAGCGGCCTGCGGTCGACACGCGACAAGGCCATTGTGTATTTTAACGAGTTGCTTGAAACAACCGAATATAATAAGTTGTATAAGGCTGTGAATGCATTTGGCGAGCAGATAAAAAGAGTAGCGACTGAAGATAGGGAATCGCTTGAAAAAGCGGGTTTTAATTTCGATCTGCACTCCATTATTGGCGGGCAGTTGAAGGATGACGATGAACACAAACTGTTTTTACTTTATCCCGAAGGAAACTGGGTTGAGCTTGGCCAGGGAGCACCATTTATAATTATTGGCAACTCGGGGCATGGTAAACCCATACTTAACCGCACGCTGAACGAAAATTCAAGTCTGCGCCTTGCGCTTAAGGCTGGGTTCCTTTCTTTTGATTCTACCCGGGTAAGCTCAAATAATGTCGACTTCCCGATAGATGTTGTTTTATATAAAAAGGACAGTTTTGAAATAGTTGAAAAACGATACGAGAAGAAGGACCTGGAGAATATTTCAACGCAATGGGCCGAGGAGCTAAAAGCGGCGCTCGATAATATATCAGAAGATTGGATGGACTCGGCATTTGATAAATTGCCATAGCACAAATAAAAAATGAAATTTAACGTATTCACCGAAATGGAATATAAGATATCATCGGAGAGTACGTTGATATTAAGTGTTAATGCCCTCCGTAACCAGCACCAAACAGTGTTGAGCGAGGAGTTTACCATTTCGCCCTATATAAAAACTGAAGAGTTACCTGCCGTGAGCGGCGAAAACAGGTTGATCCGCTTTGAGGTGATTGAACCCACGCTGCTCAAAATAGCTTATAAAGCTACGGTCGACAATTGCTTTAAATTGGTTGACTTTTCGGATAGACCAGATATCCCGGTGGCGCAGCTTGATCCGGCAATCATCCCCTACCTTAACCCAAGCCGCTATTGCCAATCGGATAAGTTATTCAGGCTGGCCAATAACTATTTCGGGCATATAGAAAACTCTTTTAATAAGGTATTGACCTTAACCCGCTGGATAAATAAAAACATTGAGTACTTAAGCGGCTTTAGTAACACAAATACCTCGGCATTTGATACCGTTACCGAGCAAGCCGGCGTGTGCCGTGATTTTGCACATCTGGGCATCACATTATGCCGCGCATTGAATATTCCGGCAAGGTACTTTACAGGCTATTCCTATAACCTTAAGCCTGCCGATTTCCACGCCTGCTTTGAGGCGTATTTGGGCGGCGATTGGATATTGTTTGACGCCACAGGCCTGGCACCTTTAAATGGTATAGTTAAAATTTCAACAGGCAAAGATGCTGCCGATGCGGCAATAGCCAACTTGTTCGGCAATGTATTGTTCA
>CBFGNU010000094.1:0-12813 GCA_965650195.1 uncultured Mucilaginibacter sp.
CAACAGGAAGTGAAAAGCCTGAAGAAAACGGTTGTTGATGCCGGCATTAACTTTATTGATACCGCTAACATCTATTCATTCGGCGAATCGGAAACACTGCTGGGGCAGTCTATAATTGATCTGGGCCTTAACCGCAATGACCTGGTTATAGCCAGCAAGGTGCGCGGCCGCATGAGCAAGGGTGTTAACGATGTTGGCCTTACCCGCCTTAACATTTTTCAGGCCGTTGATGCCAGTTTGAAGCGCATGCAGCTGGATTATATGGATATACTATACGTGCATGGCACCGACCTTAAAACACCTATCGAGGAGACCGTGCGTGCATTGAATGATATTGTATTAACCGGCAAAGTACGCTACGTGGCCCTTTGCAACTGGCCCGCATGGATGGTGATGAAGGCATTAGGCATAGCAGATAAATACGGCTGGAATAAATTTGTCGGTCTGCAGTATTATTATTCGTTGGCGAGCCGTGATATTGAGCGCGAGATAGTTCCGTTGGCTGTTGACCAAAACCTGGCCATTATGCCATGGAGCCCGCTGGCAGGTGGCTTCCTATCAGGCAAATACACCCGCGATGGCGGCGCAGCCGGTGCACGCCGCGATAAGTTTGATTTCCCGCCGATAAACAAAGAAAAAACTTATGATATAATTGATGTGCTGACGGAGATTGCCAAACAGCACGGTGTATCGGTTGCACAGGTGGCATTGGCATGGGTACGTTTACAAAAAGGCGTTACCAGTACCATAATAGGCGCTAAAAACATCGATCAGCTGAATGATAACCTTAAATCAATTGATGTGGTGTTATCTGCCGATGAACTGAAACGTATTGACGAAATAAGCGCCCTGCCGCGCGAATACCCGGGCTGGATGGTCGAAAGACAATCAATGGACAGGGAACCGCCTGTGGTTTAGTTGGCAGTTTTTAGTTGGCAGTTGGCAGCCGTCACTGGTCAAAATAGCGATGGGTTTGAAACCCATCGCTATTTTTTTGGATCAGATCAATTAGCAACATCATCATTCCGTATTCCAATTTTGGTGCGCTTAACCGCATCTTTCAGTTTACCGAAATTGTAATTCAAACTCAATTTGTAAGTTCTTAAAAAGGCTTGATTGTTACTTACCTCGTAAAAATCTGTCCCGGTTACACGGGTCTCAATATTTCTGAACTTCTTAAAAGGGTTATTCAAGGTAGCCGTCATACTCAGTTTTCCTTTTATCAATTCGTGTGTGCTGCTAAAGGATGTATTGATCTGCGGAGCTATTAATGATTGAAAAGATTGTGGCGCGAAATTCTTTCCAATAAAATTCACATTGCTGCTTAAACGCCATGAGGCGCTTGGGCGATAACTGCCACTGACGGTAAAATTATGATACCAGCCTTCTGTTTTAGGCAGCTCATTGGTTACCCGTACATTCAGGTAAGTTAAGTTGCCATTAAAGCCCAGGTTTAGCTCCTTGGTAGCGGTAAAATTCGCGTTTAAGTCAATACTTAAGGCATCACCTTTGCCAATATTTTTATAAGTACTGCGGGTTATGCCCGTTGCCGCATTATAGGTTAGCACCTTAAAATCTAAATTATTAAAGTAAGAATATCCTGCACCCATAGTTACTGAAAGCATTTTACCGCTGAAGTTATATCCAAATAAAATATTGCTAACCGTTGATGGCCGCAGATCCGGGTTTCCCTGTATCTCATAATTGGGATTACTGCGATCTGTGAACGGGTTAATTCTGTTTATACCCGGGCGTCTCAATCTTTGCGAAAAGCCAAAATTGAAGCTGTTAGCCCCATCTACCTGGTAGCTTGCCGAAACAGAGGGCACCACATTTAAATAATCCTGGGTTACATCACCGCTTACAGCTGTTTTCTCGGCACGTACCCCGGCCTTAATTCCCCATTTTTTTGCGGTATAGGTTACAGAGCTAAAAGCAGAAAAAACGTCCTGCGATACATTAAAGTTATTAGTCAGCGCGCCCGCACCTGTGTAGCTAAAATCGCTGGAGTTACCCCGCAGAATGGCTTTAACACCATGTTCAAAGCCTAAGGCTTTGGTACCTGCGGCATAGTCAAGCTGAATGGTATGCTCATCGCTTCCGGCTATATTTTCCTGGTAAAAATCAGGAAGGGTATAATTTACCCTATTACTAAGGCTTAGGCGGTTATCATTTTTGTTTACGTAATCTGTATAACGATAGGAAAAAGTAAGCAATCTTATTTTTTTTGATTGAAAAGCCAGCTGATAATTTACCGAAACATCTAAACTGTTACCGTTGCCCTTAAAATTGTTTTGCAGGTTATAGCCCTGTAACACTCCACCTGTCCCGCTGAGTAACGATTGCTGGTAAATTGCCGTATTACTGCCTGTGCCGCTTACATTAAACTGGGCCGATAAAAGTTGAAATTTATTGATCTCATAACTTAACTCGGTGCCAAAGTAACCCGTTTTTCCGTCTGAGTTGCGCTTACCGCTCTGGGTAAGGTTAGTGGGGTTGCTGACAAATGAATTGCGCATTAAAGCGTTTTCTATTTCAGGTGTTTTGTTGAAAGATCCTCCCGCTGTAGCGGCAACCATTAGTTTACCCGCTTTAAAATTGAAAGAACCCCCTGCTCCCGGGCCGCCCGTTGGTGTGCTCCAGTTTAAATTCATGGTTCCGTTGTAACCATCGGCTACCTTTTTATTGGTTATAATGTTAATTATCCCCACAAAACCTTCAGCGTCATATTTAGCAGGCGGAGTGGTAATAACCTCTATTTTTTCGATAGTGGCGGCCGGCATGCTGCGCAACACATCTTTAGGGTTTTGCGCTATCATGCCCGAGGCCTTGCCGTTTAAAAAGATCTGAAACCCGGCGTTATTTTTAAGCAGGATATTTTGGTCGGCATCAAGCGATACAAATGGCACTTTGCGCATCATATCCAACACACTGCTGCCTTTGCTATCCGGATCGGCTTTTATATCGTACACCACGCGGTCGGCCTCCAGCCGCACCAATTGTTTTGTAGCCGCAATTTCTACTGTTTTAAGTGTTTTGGCCTCGGGTGCCAAATCCAGCTCAACCTCAATATGCCCGTTTGCAATGTTTTTTGATTCAACAACAATGGTTTTACTTTGGTAGCCCACCGTTTGGGCACCTAAGCGATAATCGCCTTGTAACTCAGTGAAAGTAAACCTGCCTTTTTCGCCACTGACAACGCTTTTAACAGATTTATCGGTTAAAGACTTAACCGCGACCGTTGCTGCCTGTATGGGCTTTTTAGTAATAGAATCTGTAACCGTACCGGTAATTGAAAATCCGGAAGGCTTATTCTGCGCCTGTGTCAGGTTATAGCTGAACAGCACAACAACTGTGATCAGCATTAATATTTTAAAAAATTTCATATGATTTGGCTTAGTAAGGCCGGCAGAAATGGGCATACCTCTCCCACCGGCCTTTTTGAGGTTAAAAAATTAACAGTAAATAATTAAGAAGATTAGTTGAGGCTTACGCGTCCGTTTTGTTATGGGCGATGAAATAGTACGCCAGAAAGCCAATAGCGATAAAGATCATCTCTATACCATAAGGAAGAGGCGATTCGTATTGATTGGCCGAGGGAATAAAATAAATGAGTACCAGCCCGATACCGCCGGATAGTAAAATTATACCCCATTTAAGAGAGGCTATTTTTTGATTAAATGAATTACTGAGTATTTTGAGAACATCAGGGTTTGTTTGGCCTGAGTTGATAAGCCGCATTTTTAAAATGAAGTTTAATATGGCTATTAATACTACACCTGTTCCACCGAACAAGGTTATGGATACCAGTATATTTTCTAAATTTTGCATGATGATTGTTTTAAATGATTAATGCCCAGTAGACACAGCTGACTTTAAAAAGGTTGCAATAAAGCTAAAAATATTAATTTGGTGCAATTGCAACATTAGCCTGCCCGGGGGTGTCTAATGGCCATGTTACATGAGCAGCAGCTTATCGCAAAAATACTGCGAGGCGATAACAAAGCTTTTGAGTTGCTGATCAAGCAGTACGAAAGACTTGTGTTGCACGTAACAGGGCGGCTTATAAAACGAGACGAAGATGTTACCGATGTTTGCCAGGAGGTTTTTATAAAGGTATATTATGGTTTAAGTAAATTTAATTCGCAATCTAAACTAAGTACCTGGATAGCACGGATTGCTTACCTTACTTCCGTCAATCATTTGCGGAAGTATAAAAATGAAAATCTGAACAGGGTGGTAAGTGAAGATGATAACCTTGACAATTATCATTTTAGTAACGAAACCCCGGAGCACTTGCTGGTTAAAAAAGACGTTAACGCTTATGTGCATTATTTAATAATGCAATTGCCTTTAGCCTACCGTACCGTATTGACGCTTTATCACCTGCAGGAATTTAGTTATAACGAAATACAGGAAATTACCGGGATGCCCGAGGGGACCATTAAAAACTACCTGTTCAGAGGGCGGAACCTGTTAAAAGAAAAGTTGACCATCTATTTGCAAAACGAGGAGTGATATGAAAAATTTAAAAGAGGACGATATAGACGCTATACTGCTTACTGCATTAAAAAAGGAGCCCGAACTTGACCTGCCCCATGGTTTTGCTGCCATAACTGCCAGAAAAACAAGCCGCGCCAAAACGTTAGGATTTACTACCTATGCCCTCGCTTTAGTGGCGGTAATTGTGGCAGCATCAGTTATAGTTTGCATGCTCAAACTGTCAAAAACCGATACATCAAACCAGTTGCTCTCTTTCCTTTCGCATTTTAAATACCTAATCGCCTCGGTGTTATTGGTTGGGCTTGCTATTGAATACCTTGATCAAAAGTTGGTCAGGCCATCCGGAATTAAGCAATAGAATAACATTATCTTAGCGGCATGTTATTAATAAAGATCCTTCGCGCCATATTCGCCGTTTTTTTATGTGTAAACCTGTTTACATGGGGCATGACCTATTTTACAGGGCACGCCGTACCCGGCAAAACCGATATATTTTTTGGGCTGAATGGCATTGTGCTGCTGGGGTTGGTTGTGCTTTTTAACTATTTGCATAATAGGAATAAGGCACGGGATGAGGGAAAAGAAAAAGATGTTATTGATTAACAGATAAGTTGAAACGGATAAGATCGTTATTTTTTGTTTTATTTCTGATGCTGCACTCTTGCACACTTAATAAAGCATACAAAAAAGATCTATGGGTAGATGGAGATTCCGGGTTTCCTTCGCCAAGCAGGCAATCCATGTTAACCGACCTTACAAAAAACCATAAATTAAAAGGCCTTACAAAAACTCAATTATTCAATTTATTAGGGCCATCAGATCATATAGAAAAAAACAATGTCTATTACGATATCACTGTAGATTACGGAAACGATATAGATCCTGTTTACACAAAAACCCTCAAATTTAATTTAGCCGGAGATTCTGTCGTCAAGTCGTTTTCGGTTCTTGAATGGAAAAAACAGTAATCAATTCTGGGTGCTTCTTTAACTACCCGCTGTCCATAGTCTCCTGACTACGGACGACTATGCTTGTTTCTGACTACATTGCACAATGGAAAGTTAAATTCCGTTAAATAATTTGTGTTTATACGGGTAAGTAGGTAGATTGTGTTAACCAAACTTAAGCTATTCAGAATAATCACAAACCCGCCATGAAAAAGCTAAAATTTCTTTTATTTGCCGCTATAGGCTGTGCAAGCGCTTACGCCCAAAAACTACCCAACGTGCAGCAGGTAAGTTTACGCGCGCCGGCTAACGTTAAAGTAGATGGCAAGGCAACTGAATGGAATGATCAGTTACAGGCTTATAATACCACGTCTAATATCTCCTACTCAATAGCCAATAATAATGAAATGCTTTACCTTGTTATCCAGGCAAAAGACGTAAATGTTATCAATACTATTTTTGGGTACGGTTTTGAATTTGCTATTCACCGATCGGGGAGAAAGAACGACAACGATAAAATTGCTGTAAATTATCCGGTAAATCCCAACCAATGGGCCAATACTTTTAGAAAGAACGATGTAAGCGGCGACACATCTGCCAGCCGAGAAAATGAACTTTAATAACAAAAGAATAACGAATCTTAAAAAGTTAATTGTTAAGGGGATACCCGGCCTGGATACATTGTCAATATATAATGATGCCGGAATTATGGCAGCATGTCAGTTTGATATTAAAGGAGTTTATACTGTTGAGTTTGCAATCCCGCTTAAGCATTTGGGCCTTGCAGGCAATAGTGGTTCAACATTCTCTTACCACATGACGGTTAGCGGATATGTAGCACCTAAGAATTATACCATGGGTGCTGCGCCCATCATCCCGGGTATGGCACCACAACCCCAACCAACTGCTGCCGAAATAGAACAAGGCATAGCAGAACTAAATGCACGCATATACGCCAGAAACCCGCGTACTGATTTTTGGGGAGAGTATACGTTGGCTAAATAACTTTACTATGAAAAAGATCAAACTACTTCTTTTAGCGGCGTTTAGTTTTACAAGCGCTTGTGCCCAAAAGCTACCCGGCGTGCAGCAGGTAAGTTTGCGTGCACCTTCTACCGTCAGAATAGATGGTAAAGCAACAGAATGGGGCGATAAATTTCAGGCGTATAACCCCGCCACTGAACTTTTTTATACCATTGCTAATGATAGTAAAAAGTTATACCTGATTGCGCAAACAGACAACCAAAAGGTATTTAATAACATTATAAGTGGCGGCCTAAGGATAAACATACAAAAGGCGGGCAACAAAGCTGATGCAGGGGCTTGGGCGGTAAAATTCCCTTATCTGGAAAAAGGCAAAATACTATTGTTCACACTTCATAAAAAGGGCGAAATCCCGCCGCCCAAAGAGCTGGCTGATCATATAGCAGACTCAATAATGATAGTTAATAATAAAAAGCTTGCCGCTAATATAAAATGGATATATACAAATGGCATAACGGGTGTAGATAGCCTATTGTCGATATATAACGATAAAGGGATTGAAGGTGCGGCGGCCTTTGATGCCAAAAAAACTTATACTTATGAGTTGGCTATTGATCTTAAACTTCTTGGGTTATCCGCAGAAAATGCATCAAAATTCGCCTACCATATTATGGTGAACGCAGAGCCTAATAAATTTTCTATGAGTCAGTTTTTCGGCCCGGTTACCGGTGGGACCAATGGCGACGGCAGCCCTATGAGCCAGGCACAAATGGACGCAGTGGCCCAAAGCATACAAAAAACAGCAAATGATATAAGTGCCAGTACCGATTTTTGGGGCGAGTATACGTTGGCAAAATGACCCTTTAAGATTAAGTTTTGATATGCATTTACTGTTTCAAAAGCGTTTCATTTTGGAACACAAACACTACCAGTTTACAATTATCTGTAATACAGCTCTCTACAACACTTTTACAGCTAAATTTCCTGACTTATAAGTAGTTTCAAAGTGTTTCACTCAAAAAATTAAACAGCTTACTATCAAATACTTATATAAAAAAGCGTTTCATCCGTTTCACGTGTGTTATATTCTGTGTGAAACGGAACACCTTGCTAAAGAGCATAAAACCCCAACAGCATAATCTATCTGTTCCGGGTCCACATCCAGATGCAGCACAAAACGTATGCGGTTGGGCGCGGTAGCCATGGCCTTAACACCCCAGACAGTCAGCAGCTCAATTACAGACGAGGCGGGTTGAACGGTATCAAATAACACAATGTTGGTCTCAACCGGCATCACGCTGCTTACCCACGGGCATTGTGCAAGGGCTTCGGCAATTATACGTGCGTGGGCATGGTCTATCTTCAACCGCTCTACATGATGATCTAAAGCGTAAATACCCGCCGCCGCCAGAAAGCCCGCTTGCCGCCAGCCACCACCCAAAACCTTGCGTATGCGCCTGGCTTGTTTAATAGTCTCCCTATCAGCCAACAGAACCGACCCCACCGGCGCTCCCAACCCTTTTGATAAACAAACAGAGATACCGTTGAAGTATTGGCCATAGTCGGCAGCGCTATCGCCGGTATGCGCAAGGGCATTAAAGAGTCGGGCGCCATCCAGATGCAGCTTAAGTCCGCGAGAGCGGCAGAGGTCAGCAATGGGCTTTATTTGCTCCAATGTATAGCAACTGCCTCCGCCGCGGTTGCTGGTGTTCTCCAGCACCACCAAGCTGGTACGTGAGTAATGAATGTTATCGGCATTGATCTCGGGTTCTATCATCTCGGCAGTAATGAGCCCGCGGTAACCATTAAGCAACCGTGCAGACACGGCTGAGTTGAACGCTATACCTCCGCCCTCGTAACGGTACACATGCGCGGTTTGGTCGGTTATAAGCTCATCCATGGGCTGGGTGAAGCACTTAATGGCTATCTGGTTTGTCATGGTACCTGATGGACAAAACAGGCCAGCCTCCATACCGAACATGGCAGCGGCTTTTTCCTCTAATTGGCTAACGGTTTCATCCTCGCCAAACACATCGTCACCAACTTTGGCGTTTAACATGGCCTGTAACATACCCGGTGTGGGGCGGGTAAGGGTATCGCTTCTTAAATCAACGGTCATCATATATCAAATATGCTTAAAATTACGTTATTTGTGTTTTAGTATGATACGCCACATTACAACCTTTATATTATTCAGCCTACTAAGCATTAGCGCCATTGCCCAAAAATGGCAGCAAGGCTATTTTTACGATAAGCGGGGCGCAAAAAACGTAGGCTATATCAGCCAAAACCCATCAGGCAAGGGCCCCCTAAAAAACGAGGCCTTTATTGAATTTAAAGAGTACGAAAAGGACAAGCCCATTAAGCTAAGCGCCAGCGACATGAAGTCGTACGTGGTAGGTCGCGATAGCTTTATTGTGGCCATATCCCTTACCGACGATTGGGCAAGTGAGCAGATGGATTTTATCCGCGTAGCTATAAATGCTCCCCTAAAATTATACATGGCAAGGGTTGGCAACGTAAATGCACAGCAAAAAGCGGTATCGGTAAGCCCGGCCTTGAGCACTGGTTACGGTAGCGGCGGCATGGGTGCCGGCGTTGGCGGCGGCGTAGCCATTAACTTGGGCCGCAACCGCGGTGGTGGTGGCACGCACATAAGCTATTTCTATGGCGAAAGCACCAACGGCATGAAAGCCATAACCCCCGAAAACTTTGTTGACGTGATGATAGAAGTGATGGGTGATGAACCCGCAGCTGTTGAACAATTAAGAAGCGGTAAAGTGGGCTTGAAGGATATTGAGAAGATAATTGCCTATTATCATTCCTTGCAGGACGAGCGCAGCAGGCGCAGCAACTAAAGGTTTTGAGCGATAACAAAGCCGCTTGCCCAGGCCCACTGAAAATTGTATCCGCCCAGCCACCCTGTAACGTCAACGCACTCGCCACCAAAGAACAGGCCTGGCACTTTCTTAGCTTCCAACGTTTTTGAGTAGAGTTCGTCAGTTGATACGCCGCCGCGCATAACTTCGGCTTTATCGTAACCCTTATCGCCGGCAGGCTTTACCTTAAAATTATGGATGAGGTTGTGGATACTCTCGAGATCCGTTTTACTTAGTGATGCCAGGTTTTTATCAACAGGTAAATGATCGCTCAGCGCCTCAACAAACTTGCGGGTGTATAGCGTAGTAAGGAAGTTTAGCAGCATTTTTTTGCCGTTTACTGTTCGTTCTTCTTGTATAAGTTGGCCTATATCCCTATCCGGTAACAGATCAATATAAATAAACTCCCCCGGCCGCCAGTAGGATGAGATTTGCAAAATGGCCGGGCCGCTAAGGCCCCAATGCGTAAACAGAATATTCTCATCAAAGCTGGCCCTATCGTTCCAAACCCGGCAAAAAATGCTGTTGCCCGACAGCTGCTCATACCAAGGCTGATCTTTGCCTGTAATGGTTAGGGGCACAAGGGCAGGCGCTGTGTTGACAATATTTAAGTTGAACTTACGCGCAGTACGCAAGCCAAAATCAGTTGCGCCCATTTTAGCTATGGGCAGGCCGCCAGAGGCGATAACTACCTTGGATGCGGTAAGTTCCACTTCCTCGCCATAGCTTTCATAAACTACTTTAAAGCCATCAGCAGTTTGCTCAATCTGCTTAACATCTGCATTGCATTCTATTTCCTGACCGAGATCCTGGCACAGATCGGTAAATACTTTAACCACATCGCGCGCCTTATCGCTCTCCGGGAAAAGCTGACCCAAGGTTTTTTCTTTGCCGGTTATGCCGTAGGTTTCAAAAAAACTAATGGTATCGTCAACCGTCCACTGCGCAAAAGCCGACTTTACAAAATGCTCGTTCTCGCTAATAAACTGTTGGTCTGTAGTGTAAAGATTGGTGTAATTGCAACGTCCACCGCCGCTGATCAATATCTTGGCGCCTACCTTGTCGTTCTTTTCCAGAATAAGCGTTTGTTTACCTAAAAAACCAGCCTGAACAGCGCACATCAATCCGCATGCGCCACCGCCGATAATTATAGCATCAAAATGGGTTTGTTTTATTAATTTTGCAGACATGGGTGAAGTTTCGCAAATATCAGAATTTGGCAAGATACTTATCTTTTTAATTGCGGGAATAATTATGGTATGCGTTGGCTTTTTGGCCAACCGCGTTTTATCTACCAATAAACCAAATCCCGTCAAGCTCTCTTCGTACGAATGCGGTGAAGAACCAACAGGTAATGCCTGGTTGCCGTTTAACCCACGGTTTTACGTTATAGCGCTGGTTTTCCTGTTGTTTGATGTGGAAATGGTGTTCATTTTCCCTTGGGCCACGGTATTCGGCAATCACGAAATTATAGCTGCTGCACCTAATTGGGGTTGGTTCTCGTTAGCAGAGATGTTTATATTTTTAGGCATACTGATATTAGGCTTGGTTTACGTATGGGTAAAAGGTGATCTGGATTGGATTAAGCCAAACCCTGTCGTACCCACTACCAACGTCAACATTCCCGCATCGTTGTATGAAAAAGTAAACCTGCAGCAAAGCGCTTATCTTGTTAAAAAGTTTGGAGCGGAACCTGTTGTTATGGAACCTTTAGCCACCGTAACAACCGAAAAACCGGTAAGTGAGACACCCATAAGAAAGCCTATGTTCAAACCTACCTTTAAAAAACCTGCAAGCGATGAGTGATCTAAATAACGAGGGCGGTGGTTTTGTAGTTACCAAATTGAACGATCTGCTTAACTGGTCGCGGTTATCATCAGTATGGCCGCTGCAGTTTGGTATAGCCTGCTGCGCCATCGAAATGATGGCCTCGTATGCTTCAACTTATGATCTGGAGAGATTCGGTGTCTTTCCGCGTGCTTCAGCACGCCAGGCAGATGTTATCATTATAGCCGGTACTGTTACCTTTAAAATGGCCGAACGCATTAAACTTTTGTATGAACAAATGCCCGAGCCTAAATATGTTATTTCAATGGGATCATGCTCCAATTGCGGCGGCCCATATTGGCAGCATGGTTATCATGTAGTGAAGGGTGTTGATCGGGTAATTCCGGTTGATGTATATGTGCAGGGCTGCCCACCCCGCCCTGAGGCATTGATTGGCGGTATATTGGAGCTGCAAAAGAAAATTGAAGGGGAACAACTCATCAAAATATAATGTACAACCTAAGCAATTACAAAAAACACGCCTTAAAAAACATCCTTTGGGTGGGTTTTTTGGTTGGCACGTTGGATGGACTTGCGGCTTTACTACTTAATTACAACGTCGGTCCGGCACCGATATTCAAATTTATAGCAAGCGGCGTGTTCGGTCCAGACGCATTCAAGGGCGGCACCGAAATGGTTGTGGCGGGCATTGTGTTTCATTACCTCATTGCTTATTTGTTTACAACAGCTTTTTATCTACTATATCCTTTCAGCCTATCATTGTTAAAAAACAAGTATGTTGTGGCCAATGTTTACGGTGGGATAACATGGCTTTTTATGAATATGATCGTGGTACCGCTAAGCAAGATCGGCCCGCATGATTTTAAAGCGTTTGCTGTTGTTAAGGCTTTGTTGGTATTGATAATTTGTATAGGGTTACCTATTGCTCTGATAGCGGATAAGAAGTTACACGCAGACAGATAGCACAATTACCTATATTTTTTGAAAGATTTAGGGTAAACTTGCAATTGGAAATGAAAACATTTTACGGAGACCTTAAACTCGGCATTTTAGGCGGCGGACAATTGGGCCGCATGCTGATACAACAGGCTATAAATTATAACGTTACGGTTAAAGTACTCGACCCTGATCGAGAAGCTCCTTGCCGCAAATTATGTGATGAGTTTGTGGTAGGCGCACTAAACGATTATCAAACAGTTTACAACTTCGGCAAAAAGGTTGACCTGCTAACAATTGAGATTGAGAAAGTTAACGTGGACGCCCTTGAGCAGTTAGAGAAAGAAGGCGTATTAGTTTATCCACAGGCACGTGTTATCCGGTTGATACAGGATAAAGGCCTGCAGAAGCAATTCTTTAAACAAAACGATATCCCCACTGCCCCGTTCCAGGTAATTTCTTCGCCTGCAGAATTGGAGCAGATCAGCATGCCTTTTCCATTCATTCAGAAGTTAAGGCGAGATGGTTATGACGGCCGTGGCGTTTATAAGGTGGTTGATAGATCGTATTTAAAGGAAGCATTTAAAGAGCCCAGCCTAATTGAGCAGTGGATAGATTTTGAAAAAGAACTAGGTGTAATTGTGGCGCGTAATGAAAGCGGCGACATCAGCGCCTTCCCGATGGTGGAGATGGAATTTAACCCGGATGTTAACTTGGTTGAGTTTCTCATCACCCCTTCTACCCTTCCATTTGAAATACATCAGCAAGCTGAAAAC
>CBFGNU010000095.1:0-12766 GCA_965650195.1 uncultured Mucilaginibacter sp.
TATGATAAGACGAGATATTTTCCAGGCAATAGCCGATCCTACCCGCAGGGCAATACTGGCCCTGCTGGCACTACAGGCCATGACGCCTAATGCCCTTGCCGAGCATTTTAACAGCAGCAGGCAGGCGGTATCAAAACATATTAAAATATTAACCGAGTGCGAGGTTGTTAAGCAGCAACAAAACGGGCGCGAAATTTATTATCACTTTAACGCAAAAAAAATGAAAGAGATAGACTTATGGTTGGAACAGTTTAAGAAACAATGGGAAGACCGCTTTGATCAGTTAGATAATTTATTAGGATAACCTACAAAAAAAATAGCTATGGCAAATTATGAAACCGTGGTAGAGAAAGACCTACCCAACAAAACATTACATGTAGTAAGAGAATTTAAAGGCACAGTTGAGCGTGTTTGGGCCGCCTGGACACAAGCCGAACTGCTTGACCAATGGTGGGCACCGCGCCCATGGAAAGCCGTTACCCAGCGTATGGACTTTAAACCGGGCGGCATATGGCTGTATTATATGCTCGGTCCTGAAGGTGAGCGCCACTATTGCCGGGTTGGCTTTACGGCTATTGATCCCGGTAAAAGCTTTAGCGCAACGAGCAATTTTTGCGATGAGAATGGCAATATTACCGATGGCATGCCAACAATGTACTGGAAAACAGCTTTCAGCAGTACCGCTACAGGTTCAAAAGCAGATGTGAAACTGAGCTTTGAAAGCGAAACCGCATTACAAACAATACTTCAAATGGGCTTTGAGGGCGGCTTCACTATGGCGCTTGGCAATCTGGACGAATTGCTGGAGGCTTAATTTTAGATATACGTTTAAAAGAGGTTGTTACGCTGCGTAGCAACCTCTTTTATTTAGCAGATGCCCAAACCATTTTGCATTACGCATCATTTACTCATCAACAAAATCCAATCCCAGTCGGCCGGATCGCCTATACCTACACTGGGCGCATATAGCATTACACTGATTTTCTTGTTTGCTTTTCGGTATTCTGCTACAATGTGCAGCTTTGACACAGCACTCCATATAGTTTCAAAATTTGGCGCTGTACCACCACCGGATTGACCCATAACAGGCTTAAAGGCAGAATTACCCGGATAAGGAAGCTCTCCGTTCAGCGTTTGATAGCTGCCGGATGGATTTAAGGCTGCAGGATGACTCATTGCTCCTGTGCCCAGCCAGATGATAGTACCTTTAAACAGCAATTCATTGCCGGGTTTGTGGTAAAGTGCTATCCCGCCAAAATCGCCGGGAGCCTGGTAGTCCACTTTCAGCGGGATGGTATCGGCGTCGGGCAGGGTTGCGTTTACTTTTTGTTCTATTCCTCCTTCAAACTTAAGTGTTTGGTAATCTACCTTTAAAAGCAGAATGGAACCCGATTTGTTGATATCGTCCTGTTTACATCCGCATAGCATTATAAGCGCAGACAGGGTTAGTATAAGGTTTTTCATGTTTTAATAAACTTATACTACGTAATACGGATCAAACAGGAGGAACGCTACACGCTTCAAAAATAAAGTGGAAACACGGGCTTAACGAAACGAGCCACAGACGCACTATCTGTTAGTGCGCCTGTGGCTCATTATTATTGATTTAATAAAAGAGGGTTCCTCTTAATTATTTTTTGCCGTTATTTTATCACTAATTCTAAAGTAGTCGAAATCAACATAGCCGCCGGTTGTTTTGGTAGCATAATTAAACAAGCCAAAGCGATAGCCCATAAAATGCGGCAACGTGTACGACATTTTTAGCTCATTGCCAATCGGAGTCCATGCTTTGCCGTCCAGACTGTAATATAACCAGGCTTTATCGGTTTTATTGGTGAAATCGCAATCAGCTTTAAAGTATACCACTTTTTGAGAGATAGGAATATTAGCCGCTTCAACTTCTTTTGCGCCTTGTCCATCGCCAACTACAATAGATTTACCGGCAGCGGTTGCTTTTACGCCCACCCATTCGTATTTTTTTTGCAGTAATAATAATCCGGCATAATCGCCATCCTTCATGTTGGATACATCAACTGAGGTTATACCTGATGATGTTGGTCCAAACGTGCGTTGTGTCAGCGTATTGCGCGCCTGCAGTACGCCATTACTGTCTACACGGCCCGTGGTTAATCTTAAATATCCCGGGCGTTTTGTAACCGACCAAAGATCATTAACCGGATTGTGGTTCCATTGCCAGACAAGTGGCAGTGCTGGCTCACCTTTTTTACGGGTAAACTCATCGCTGTTAACCAAACCCGGTATTAAGCCTTTGCTTGCCGGCAAATTCAGTTTTGCCGGGAATTTGCCGTTATCGCCAATAACAGGCCAGCCGTTTTCCCATTTTACAGGAAGTATATACGGCGCACGGCCAACCGATCCATAATCGCGGAACAGGTAAGCAAACCATTCTCCCTTAGCATTATCTATCAGGCTGCCCTGGGCAACACCCAGATCCTGAAAGCCCAATTTACCCTCCCAAGGGCCGGTTAGTTTGTCCGCACGATGCATTACCACAGTACGCATACCGCCACGCGGCCAGGTAATATTAAACAGGTAGTATTTGCCATCGTGCTTTAAAAGCTGCGAACCCTCTGCCTGCAGATTAATATTTGTTCCGGCCGGAAGACTTGCATTTTGTATAACTATTTGCTGAGTTTCAGGTTTTATACCCGAAAGATCATCTTTCAACTCTACCAATGTTATTTTACCGGCGTTATATGCCATGTAGATCTTTCCGTCATCATCAAAAAACAAAGAATGGTCATGCAATGATGGCCTGAACGAGTGCTCTACCCAGGGACCTTTTTCAATATTTTTAGTAGTGAAAATATAGGTTTTACCCGTAGTGCTCGAAAAAGTTGTTACATAAAACGTTCCATTATGAAAGCGTAAACTGCTTGCCCATGATCCTTTACCATAGGCGTTTTTCTTACCAATCAGGTTAAGGTCATCATTCTCGCCTAGTGTCTCATAAGCATAGCCAACCAATTGCCAGTTCACCAAATCTTTTGATTTCATTATAGGCAACCCGGGGTTCATGTGCATGGTGGTGCTGCTCATGTAGTAGGTATCGCCAACGCGTATCATAGCCAGATCGGGTACATCAGCATACACTACCGGCAAGGGTTCAGGGGCGTTTTGGGCAACTGATGTTTGTGAGCCCACAAAAGCCATTACCACGCCTAAGGTAAGGCACTTAAAAAAGGTGTTCATATCGGTTTATTATTTTTGTATGGTTTCAGGCAAGCCAAAGATGGTTAAACCCGCTTAAAAATCAGTAAGTTCTATTCTCTATTGGTTCAGCATTATTAACTTATAGTTGGAATATTTGTTGCATCGGCAACCACTTTTCGCCGGGTTTAGCCCATGGCAAAGCTTGTTGAAATTTCCACATCAGCTGCTCCCATTCCTGCACCTTTGGATTCGTCGCATCCATCTTTGCTTTTTGTTCTGCCGAGTATTCATCGGTTACTTCCATTATCATAAACAAACGATTGCCGATACGATATATTTCCATCGCCGTTATATGCGCGTCTAAAATGCTTTTCCTTACCTCGGGCCAGGCATTTTCGGCCTTATGCCAGCGTTCATATTCAGCAATTAATTCCTCGTCGTCTACCAGATCAAGGGCAAAGCAAAATCGTTCCATAATTTTGTATATGTAGATAAATTAATTCTGTTTGTGCAGTTTGATAATTTATCGGATGCTAAATAATAAACAACATTTAAATAAAAAGCTCCGTCACTAAATTAATACTACCATAGGTTTTGAAGTGTCGAATATCCTATATAATTTCGAGAAAATTAAATGTAAAAAGTACATTTAAAAAAATCCCACTATGAAACTTCACTTTTTTTCTGCCGCGCTGGCGCTTGCTTGCTTTTGCGGTACCGCCAATGCGCAAAACACAAAATTAACGCTCGATCTTACAAAACCCGGCGCAACGGTTAGTCCGATGCTATACGGATTGATGACCGAAGAGATCAATTACGCGTACGATGGGGGCCTATATGCCGAACTGATACGCAACAGGATATTCAAAAATAACCCCGCAAAGCCGGATGGTTGGAGCATGGTAACCGAGGGCGATGCAAAAGCTGCCATCCAGTTAATTGGCGCTAACCCACAAAATGTACCTAATAATGAGCGCGGCCATGCTATAAATGACGCCCTAACAACTTGCTTAAGATTAACTGTTGAACAACCCGGCACACGTGCGGGTATTGCCAACTCGGGCTACTGGGGAATACCGGTTAAACCAAGTACCACTTATAGCGCTTCTTTTTATATAAAAGGAGCGGGTCAGGCACCACCACCGGCGCGCGGTGGTAATCGCCCTCCGCAAGCCAATGCTGTACCTATACCGGTTATTGAAAACAACACCGCCGGCCCAATTACAGTAAGCCTGGAAAGCAACGACGGTAAAACCGTGTATGCTTCGGGAACGATCAACATGGAGAAAACGCCCTACTGGAAAAAATATGCCATTAAGCTGACCACCCAGGCAGGTATAACGCCAACTAAGGATGCTCATTTTGTGATATCAACCAACCGTACCGGCTTATATTATTTTAACCTGGTATCGTTGTTCCCGCCTACTTATGGTAACAGGCCGAATGGCAGCAGGACTGACCTGATGCAATTGCTGGTGGATATGAAACCAGCGTTTTTACGTTTCCCGGGTGGTAACTATCTGGAAGGGCCATACCTTGCCGACCGTTTTCCGTGGAAAACAACATTGGGTCCGTTGGAGCAAAGGCCGGGTCACCCGGGCAGCTGGGGTTACCGCGCTACAGATGGTTTAGGTTTATATGAATTTTTAGGCTGGTGCGAGGATGCGCACATGGAACCTCTGTTAGGTGTTTATGCAGGCTATTCGCTAAATGGCGATCATGTGGATGCAGGGCCTTTGTTAGTGCCTTATGTAGAGGAAGCTTTAGAAGAAATAGAATACATTATTGGCGATGCCAAAACCACCAAATGGGGTGCACAACGTGCAAAGGATGGTCACCCTGCACCGTTTAAACTTCACTATGTGGAAGTTGGTAACGAGGATTGGTTTGACCGCTCAGGATCATACGATGGCAGGTTTAATCAGTTTAGAGCAGCTATCAATAAAAAATATCCGCAGTTAAAAGTGATATCAACCATAGCAAGTAAAGTGTATCCTACCCAAAAAGTAACGAGCGGCCCGCCGATTGATATGGAGGATGAGCATTACTACCAAAACTCCTGGCAGATGCAGGAAGATGCCTTTAAATATGATAACTACGATCGTACAAAAGGGCCAAAGATATTTGTAGGTGAGTGGGCCACGCGCGAGGGATCGCCAACCACTAACCTGATATCTGCTTTAGGTGATGCCGCGTTTATGACCGGTATGGAGCGCAACAGTGATGTTGTACTAATGTCGTGCTTTGCGCCATTGTTTGTTAACGTTAACCCACGTAACGAAGCTACGGGCGAACCGTCTGGTATGCAGTGGGCATCAGATCTTATTGGTCATAACGCGCTTACAAGCTATGGCTCGCCATCCTACTATGTTCAATCCATGTTCAACAATAATATCGGAAATAAGATAGTACCGGTAAGCGTACAGAACCTGCCGATGTTGCATATTGATACAGCAGCACTTAACAAGAACCTGCTACCACAACAACGCCGTGGAAGACAGCAAAAGCCTGAGCGCCCTTCATTATATTATGTGGCTACAAAAGACAGCAAAACAGGTACTGTTTACCTTAAAGTGGTGAACGTTGCTGATCATGCAGAGAATGTTACACTTGATCTGAAAGGTGTGGGTGCAGTTGCATCTACCGGTACTTTGATCGAGTTAAAAGGCGACAAGCCGGAGTCAACAAATTCAATAACAGATCCAAAACATATAGTGCCTGTAACAACCAACTTAACGGGTGTAGGCAAATCGTTCTCGCATACCTTTAGTCCGTATTCTGTGAGTATTATTAAAATAAAGACAGCAGCGGCTAAATAAAAACCACGAATATCCAATAAAAAAATTCTACGCCCCTGTACTGTTATCAGTATCAGGGGCGTTTTCTATAACGATTGCGTACTTAAAATTTAAATTAATTGTTCTTACAACAGTTATAATTGTAATATTGAATTTTTATTTTCCTGACTAATTACCTTCTTTTTAAAATATATTTTATGAGAGCTTTTTTAACGATTGCTTTAATAAGCTGTGGCCTTGGGGTTAATGCGCAGATACCCGCAAAGCCACAAGCGCCGGGGCTTAAGTTGTTTCGCATTCAGGATGTGCATTTGCTGCCGAGTCCTTTTAAATCAGCGGAAAACGTTGATCTTAAATACATGCTGGCGATGAACCCCGATAGGTTGCTTGCGCCTTTTTTACGCGAAGCAGGCCTAACACCTAAAGCACCTACTTATACGAACTGGGAAAACACGGGTCTTGATGGCCACGTAGGCGGACATTACTTAACCGCGCTGTCGTACATGTATGCATCAAACGGGAACCCGGAGGCGCTAAGGCGTTTAAATTATATGGTGGCAGAGCTAAAAAAATGCCAGGATGCCAACGGCGATGGTTATGTTGGTGGTGTACCCGGTAGTAAGGAACTTTGGGCCGAAGTATTTAAGGGAAATACCGGTGCATTGGGAAAAAAATGGGTGCCATTTTATAACATCCACAAAACGTTTGCAGGCCTGCGCGATGCTTACGTATTAACAGGCAACGAGACCGCTAAAAACATGTTTATCAAGTTTGGCGATTGGTTTGTAAAGTTGACGAATACGCTATCACCAGAACAAATACAAAGGATGTTAGGCACAGAGCACGGCGGTCCAAATGAGGAACTGGCCGACCTGTACGCATTGACCGGCGAGAAAAAATATTTGACAGCCGCATACAGCTTCTCGCATCAAGCAATTTTACAGCCGCTTGAAAAAGGTGAGGATAAACTGGATAACTTGCACGCTAACACTCAGATCCCTAAGATCATCGGCTTTAAACGCATTGCTGATGTTAGCGGCGATACCTCTTACAATGCCGCTGCCGAGTTCTTTTGGAAAACAGTGGTTAACAACCGTACTGTTGCCATTGGCGGTAACAGCAGGCGCGAACTTTTCAACCCGGCAAATGATTTTTCGCAAATGATCAGCGAAGTGCAGGGCCCCGAAACATGCAACACTTACAATATGTTGAAGTTGACCGAGGCGCTGTTTTTAAGTGATGCAACATCCGGTTATATGGACTTTTACGAGCGGGCTTTGTACAATCATATCCTGTCATCGCAACATCCAACAAAAGGCGGCTTTGTGTACTTTACACCAATGCGCCCGGGTCATTACCGTATTTATTCGCAGCCTGAAACCAGCATGTGGTGCTGCGTAGGCTCGGGTATGGAGAATCATGCTAAATATGCCGAGATGATCTATGCACATGATGCTAATAACTTGTTTGTAAACTTGTTCATCCCTTCTACGGTAAACTGGAAAGCAAAGGGCGTTGTGTTAACGCAGAATAATACCTTCCCGGAAACTGAGAAAACTTCATTCACCATAACAGAAGCTAAAAGTGGTGCGTTTACTGTTCAGGTTAGATATCCGTCGTGGATAAAAGATAACGGTTTAAAAGTTACTATAAATGGCCGTGCGTTCCCGGTTAAAAAACAAGCAAACGGATACGTAGCCATTAAACGAGTTTGGAAAAAAGGAGATAAAGTAACGGTTGACCTGCCAATGCAAACCAAAACCGAGCGTATGCCGGATGGATCTAACTACGAAGCAGTAGTTCACGGTCCAATTGTAATGGCAGCCGAAATTGGCAATAAGGATATTCCTTTGTTATTTGCTGACGACAGCCGTATGGGTCATGTTGCCGCAGGTAAAGTTTTGCCTTTACAAAACATGCCGATGTTTGTGAGCAGCGCTACTGCTAACGACGCCGGCTTTATCAAACCAGTAGCTAATCAGCCCCTGACTTACAGCATGAAAGGTTTGGTTTATCCTGAAAAGTTCCAGTCTTTAAAACTGATACCGTTCTACAAAGTGCACGATAACCGCTATGTTATCTATTTTGAAAAAGAAACGCCGCAAACTTTTGAAGTAATTAAACAAAAATTAGCTGCCGAAGAAGAAGCTGCAGCTAAGTTGGCCGCCGCTACCGTTGATGTTATTAACAGTGGAGAGCAGCAACCGGAATCAGACCATTTTATAGACAGCGATAATTCGGCAACCGGTGTAACCCGAGGCCGCCATTGGCGCAATGCCAAAGGCTATTTCAGCTATAAACTGGTTGATAAAAATAAAGAAGGCGCCATCATTCGTCTTACTTACCTGGGCAACGAGCGGAACAGGCAATTTAATGTATTGGTTAACGACCAGACAATAGGTAAAGTTAGTTTAGACGGCAACAACGGCAACGACTTTTTTACTGTAGATTACGCTATCCCGGCCGAAATTTTAAGCAAGGCCAATAACGGCGGCTTAACCGTTAAGTTTGTGGCTGCCGAAGGCTCAACTACGGCTAATATTTATGAGGTGAGGTTGTTGAAAAAGTAAGGGTCTCAAACAAAAAATTGTCGTCTCGAACGCAGTGAGAGATCTATACACAAGCCACTCCTGTGGCTCAACATGTGTATAGATTTCTCGCTATTGCTCGAAATGACAAACTTTAAATAAATTCCTTCCAACAGACTTTTTATTTTATGTTTGTTCAACAATGTTTACCCAACGGCAACAGTCTTTATGTTTCCGGCATAGCCAATTAAATCCTGAGAATTATAAATAATGAAGATCAAATCGATACGTACAAAACTTTACCAATGGAAGGGACCTGTGAAAACAACAGATACCGTTTTTGCAACCCCGGTTAGTTTACTGCCATTTCAGGTTGACGCGCAGGCAGCCTACCGCTTTTTTAGCTGGCTGGTTGTTGAAATTGAGACCGATAATGGCTTAATTGGCTATGGTAATGCAGGACTTAGTCCTGATGTTACCAAGCTGATCATCGACAGTAAATTCAAGTCTCTTTTAATTGGCGAGGACCCATTGAATAACGAGTACCTGTACGAAAAAATGTACCGCTCATCAGTAGCTTACGGTCGAAAAGGCTCGGTTATAGCTGCCATCAGCGCCATTGATATTGCGTTGTGGGACATCAAAGGACAAGCGGCAAAAATGCCTGTTTTTATGCTGTTAGGCGGTCGTACCAAAGAGTATATTCCCACTTATTACAGTCGTTTATATACCCGCAATCTTGACCAGTTGCAACAAGAAGCAGCGCATTATAAAGCCGAAGGTTTTACCGGTATGAAACTGCGCTGCGGTTATCCGCTAACCGAAGGCAATGCCGGCTTGAAGAAAAATGTAGAGATGGTTAGAAAAGTGCGCGAAACGGTAGGCGATGATGTAGAGATAATGCTGGAGTGCTATATGGGCTTTAACTTTAACTACTCCAGGCAATTGCTTAAGGAATTGGAGCCGTATAACCTGCGCTGGATAGAAGAAATGCTGCTGCCTGATGAGATCCACAATTTTGCCAAATTGAAAAACTACACAGATATCCCGTTGTCAGGCGGTGAGCATGAGTATACCCGTTTTGGTTTTTATGATCTGTTAAAAGCAGATTCATTGGATATTTTCCAGTTTGATACTAACCGCGTTGGCGGCTTTACCGAGGCGCAAAAGATCTGCACCCTGGCTTACATGAATGGAGTTGAAGTCATCCCGCATGGCGGACAAATGCATAACCTGCATGTGGTGATGAGCTCTTTTGCGTCGCCTATGGCAGAATATTTCCCGCAAACCGAAATTGAGGTTGGTAATGAAATGTTTTGGTATATATTTGATGGAGAAGCCGTTGCCGAAAATGGCAGATTGCAGCTGGACGATAACAAACCAGGCATGGGTCTAACCCTGAAAACAGAGGGCCTTGAAAACTTTAACATCATAGAATAAGTGAAATACAGCGTACTTAAACAATTTGACCTTACAGGCAAAACAGCATTAATAATTGGCGGTAACCGTGGCCTTGGTTTAGCTATGGCGCAAGCTTTGGCCGAAGCCGGTGCAGGCATTGCCATTGCAGCGCGCGATGAAAAGGTAAACCAGTCGGCTTTACAAACAATAAAAGAAGATTTCACGGTTGATTGCATAACACAAGCTTGCGATGTTACCAGCGAGGAAAGTATAAAGCAAGCCGTTGGCGCAGTTTTGGCTCACTTTGGTAAAATAGATATCCTGATCAATTCGGCCGGTATCAATATTCGGGGTAAAATTGAAGATGTTTCTTTAGAAGATTTTAACCGTGTGCAGCAGGTAAATGTTACAGGCGCATGGTTAGCTGCCAAAGAGGTGATCCCGTCTATGCGGAAGAACGGCTATGGCCGTATTATTAACCTCGGTTCTATGCTATCAGTAACCGCAATGGCCGAAAGAACGCCTTATGCTACGGCAAAGGGCGCTGTTTTGCAACTTACCCGTGCATTGGCAATGGAAGTGGCAAAGGATGGCATAAATGTTAATGCATTATTGCCAGGCCCTTTCGCTACTGAATTGAATTTACCGCTTTTAAATGATCCTGAAAAGTACCAGGCGTTTATGGCTAAGATACCTATTGGCCGCTGGGCCGAACCGCACGAAATTGGCGCGCTGGCACTATATCTTTCAAGCCCGGCATCAAGTTTTGTTACCGGCGGCATGTTTTCTATTGATGGTGGCTGGATAGCTCAGTAAATTAGCGGCATGGAAAAACACACAACACGCTTAGTACAGCTTGAAAACACCTCCGGAAGATGTGTGGCATTGGTTAGAGAACCTAAGCTGCTCATTATTGATAAATTCGATTCTGTTTACGGTCTTGCCTTAGAGGCGATAGACTCTGGTAAAGCACTAAAGCAACTGATTGAAGAGAACGTTACCGACAAGGCGCTTGATTACGACGAAATATACGAAGGCAAAAATGAGTGGAAGTTATTGCCTGCTTTTGATCATCCAACCAACGTTTTAGAATGCATGATATCTGGCACCGGCTTAACGCATAAAAACAGCGCGGCCAACCGCCAGGCCATGCACGAGTCGGCAGATCAAAAACCAACCGACAGCATGATAATTTATTGGTGGGGCGTTGATGGCGGCATTGCTAATGGCGATAAGCCGGGCATACAGCCTGAGTGGTTTTATAAAGGGAACGGCTCGGCATTAAAAGGACATGGTGATTTTCTGGAAGTTCCCGAGTACGGTAATGATGGCGGCGAGGAGCCCGAAATAGCAGGTGCTTACATCATTGATCGCCAGGGAAACCCATACAGAATTGGTTTTACTACCGGCAATGAGTTTTCTGACCATGTTATGGAAAAGAAGAACTACCTGTACCTGGCGCCGTCTAAACTAAGGCAAAGCGCAATTGGTCCCGAGTTGGTTATAACGGATGATTTTTCTGATTTGACGGGCAACGTTAGCGTGAGCCGCAACGGAGAAATACTTTGGGAAGCGCAAAATATTAAAACAGGCGAAGCGGCTATGGCGCATAACCTGGCCAACCTGGAGTACCATCAGTTTAAATACGAAGGGCACCGCGTGCCTTTACAGGCGCATGTACATTATTTCGGTACGGGTCAGTTTAGCTTTGGTAAAGGCATATTGTTACAGCAAGATGATGAGATGTTGGTTGAATGGGATGGCATGGGCCGCGCGTTAAAAAACTACATTAAAACAGTTAACGGAGAAGAAAAATTAGTGCCTGTAAAGACACTTTAAAAGATAATATTATTCGCATCCAGCCGTGAGAAGAGGGATGCGGATTTAAACCAATTGCTCGGAGAAGAAGAGCGGAGGGCGGTGTGATTCCCCTCTTGAGAGGGGTGTAGGGGTGTGTTATGCCACCTCCTAAACACACCCCCGCAGCCGCACATCCAAACACGCCCCCTCTCAAGAGGGGAGTTTTGGCGTATAATTCTCCGAACAGTTGAAACTGTAACCAATTATTGCAACCCACTGTTTAGCAATCGGGCAAGGCCGAACGATAAACGGTTAAGGAAGTTACTGCCTGAACATATTTAAAGCACCAATCAAAATGGAAGCCACACAGCTATTCCCTAAGCCGTTAAAAATGCGCTGGATCATGATCGGCATGGCGTTTTTGGCGACCGTTTTAAATTATGTTCACCGGCTATCATTCAACTACTTGAGCGCCGACGGCCCTCTGCGCGAGTTGATCCCCGACAGCGCCTTTGGCTACATAGGTACCGCGTTCTTTATCGCTTATATGATCTCTAATGCCTTTTCAGGCTTTGTTATTGACAGGTTGGGCACACGTTTAGGTTACTCCTTATGTATGGCTTTTTGGACCACCGCCGGCCTTTGCCACGCGCTTGTTAAGACACCGCTGCAGTTTGGAATAGTAAGATTTTTTTTGGGGATAGGTGAAGCCGGTAACTGGCCGGCCGGGGTAAAGTTAACGGGTGAGTGGTTCCCTCCCGCAGAGCGCTCAACAGCCTCGGGGATCTTTAACAGCGGCTCGGCACTGGGGGCCATTATTGTGCCGCCATTGGTGGCCTACTTAAGCATTTTATACAGTTGGCAAACCACATTTATTATTTTGGCCGCTTTTGGTTATTTATGGCTGGTGGTATTCTGGTTTATCTATTACACCCCAAAACAGGATGTTAATGAACCTAAACCAAAGGCGCTTCCGGCAGGAAAGCTGTTAAAATCAAGGTTTGTTATCACCTTCATCAACTCCAAATTCTTCCTTGACCCGGTTTGGTATATTGTTACGTATTG
>CBFGNU010000096.1:0-12677 GCA_965650195.1 uncultured Mucilaginibacter sp.
GAATCCTTTAGCTCCTGCTCCAACGAATGCTAAAGACGCGAATGGACAGTTAATTTTAGATAATACGGCACGGAGTTTTACGGAAAAAAATTATCTCTATCCAATTCCCACACAACAGATGACATTAAACCCGGCCCTGGTGCCAAATCCGGGTTGGTAATTAAGCCCGAAGTGCTGCCTGGCATCAGGCAGCACTTTTTTTATGATCGGCTAATCTGGTCGATATTGTCTTTGAACGGAAATTTGTAATTTGTTGCCTCTTTCCCCTAAACAATGAGTATTAAAAGCCAACTCTCTTGTCTCATTTATAATATGTTTAATTCAATCATCACATCGAATTTGCACATGGCTGTTAAATTATGGGTAAGATTAACACTCTTGGTCGTTTTTTTGGCGTTTCCGCATTTCAGCCAAAGTCAGACAGTTAAACCTGATCAGATTATCAAATATTGCACTGTGCAAGCGCAAAAGACCCTGAATGAAATACCCCAGGGGCCGCGCAACCTTCCCCGAAGCATAGAAAAACCGCAGAAAAATTGGCGATATACAGATTACCGCGACTGGTGCAGTGGCTTTTGGCCGGGAATATTATGGTATTTGTTTGAGGATACAAAAGATCCTAAATGGCGCGCGGCGGCTGAACAATATACCGCTGAACTTGCGCCATTGGTCAGCGCCAGGGGATTTGATCACGATCTTGGTTTTATGATTTATAACAGTTATGGAAACGGATATCGTTTAACAGGAAATCCGGCTTATAAAAAGATTATCCTCGCTGCTGCTGATTCTTTAGCGACCCTTTATAATCCGAAAGTGGGCACTATATTATCGTGGCCTGGCATGGTAAAGCAGCAAAATTGGCCCCATAATACTATTATCGACAATATGATGAACCTGGAGCTTTTGTTTTGGGCCGCTAAAAATGGCGGTAATCATCGGCTTTACGATATTGCCGTGCAGCATGCCAATACAACAATGCAAAATCACTTTCGGCCTGATTTCAGTGCATATCATGTCGTTGTTTACGACACGCTTTCAGGAAAGAAAATCAAGGGGGTTACCCATCAGGGATTTTCGGACAATAGTATGTGGGCACGCGGACAATCCTGGGCAATTTATGGTTATACCATGTGTTACAGGGAAACCCGGAAGCCGGAGTTCTTAAAGTTGGCTCAGCAAGTCGCCGACATATATTTAAACAAACTGCCGGCAGATGGAATACCTTTTTGGGACTTCGATGATCCATCTATCCCGCTTGCTCCCAAGGATGCCTCCGCAGCCTGTATTACATCTTCCGCCCTATTGGAACTGTCTACACTGGTTAAAAACAAAGCGAAGGCAGCTTATTACCGTAAGCAGGCCGAACGTATGTTAGCTGCGCTTTCGCATGACCCATATCTGGCCAAAGATCAAAACACATCGTTCTTACTACATTCAACAGGCCATCAGCCTAAAGGATCGGAAATAGATGCTTCCATTATTTATGCTGATTACTATTTTTTGGAAGCCACAATCAGGCTTCAGAAATTAAGATCCCATCTTCCACTTATAAAACAATGATTAACCATTCTCCCGCGTATTTTATGGGAACCCGCTTATAAAAATTAAATGAATTTAAATTCCTCTTATAAATATATACTAAGTGTTGATATCGGCGGATCGCACATCACAGCGGCCATATGCGATGTTGAAGATGGTGCTGTGATACATTCCACATTGATCAGGAATGAATTAGACAGCAAAAGCAACTCACAAACTATTTTAAATGTCTGGATAGGGACAATTAAAGAAACCCTTAGAAGATTTCATCGCCCCGTTGGCGGGATGGCGTTTGCCATGCCAGGTCCCTTTAATTATGTAAATGGCATATCCTATATCCGTGGCCTTAATAAATATGAATCTCTTTTTGAACTTGATATAAAAACTATTATGGCCAATACATTTGATTTTGCGCCACAAAGGGTTCTTTTCAGAAACGATGCTGAAGCTACAATTGCCGGAGAAGTTTTTAACGGGTCTTGTAGAAATTACCAGCGGGTTATTGGAATCACACTAGGAACTGGACTAGGTTCTGCAATATTCGAGGAAAGAGTTGCCCGCGACCTTAACTGGGGCGGCACAGGCTACAAAGACAGCATTGCCGATGATTATTTTTCTACCCGCTGGTTTGTTAAACGCTATCATCAGCTCACCGGGGCTTCAATTTCCGGCGTGAAAGAACTGGCGATAATTGCAGAAAAGAGCGTTATTGCAAGGGAAGTGTTTCAACAGTTTTCCAATAATCTCGCCGAATTTTTAATAAAAGCCACAAAGCAAAGCAATCCTAATGTTTTGCTGATTTGCGGTAATATAGCTAAAGCGTCCCAACTGTTTTTACCCAATTTACAAAAGCAATTAGGGTTCGAAATTATTACAGGAGAGTTAGGCGAAGAAGCCGCGCTAATAGGCGCTGCGGCTCTTTTCGGCAGTGTTAAATCCTGGGCAAAAATTTAATATGGAACCACAACAACCCGCTTTAACCGAAAAAAGGTTTATTATCACATTTACCTTTGTAACCTCTTTATTCCTTATGTGGGGCCTCCTGCATTCAATGAGTGATGTTTTAAATAAACATTTTCAAAACGTACTTCATCTCTCTAAATCACAATCCGGACTAATTCAGTTCTCTGTTTTCGGAGCGTATTTCGTTATGAGTATTCCGGCAGGATTTTTCTTAAAAAAATTCGGATATAAACCCGGTGTTATTTTGGGGCTTTGCTTGTTTGCTATCGGCTTATTTTTGTTTGTGCCGGCTGCTAATGCCGTTTCATTTACTTTTTTTAGGATTGCACTATTTGTTATGGGCTGCGGTATGGCAACATTGGAAACAGTAGCCCATCCTTTTGCCGCTGCATTGGGGGATCAACAACGCAGTGATCAGCGCGTTAATTTTGCTCAGGCTTTTAACGCCATCGGAACCATGATTGGGCCGGCTTTGGGCACTTACTTTTTACTTGGCGCTAACCCAATATCATTACCGGACCTTGGTTCGGTTAAAATACTTTACGTAGCAATTGGGGTGGTCATCCTGCTTATTGCATTAGCCTTTTTATTTCTCAAGATTCCTCAATTAGAAGACGCACATAGCGACAACGCAAATCTAAAATTGGTAACGGAACATATAGACGTGCGTGCCGATAAAAAATTATTTCAACATACCCATTTTAAATGGGCAGTTGCCGCGCAATTCTTTAATGTTGCCGCGCAAGCAGGTACCTGGGCATATTTTATAAATTACGGCGTCGAGGTTATGCATTTCAGCAACGAAAAAGCAGGTTATTTCATGATCGTTTTTATGGGAATGATGGCGTTGGGCAGAATTGTGGGAACCTGGTTAATGAGCTATGTGGCCCCCAATAAATTACTTGCGTTGTTTTCCTGCGGCAGCATATTAATGTGCCTTACTGTTGCCCAGGGTGCGGGCTGGATCTCCTATACTGCTTTGCTGATGATCAATTTCTTTTTCAGCATCATGTTTCCCACTATTTTTAGCCTTGGCATTAAAAATTTGGGGAAACGCACTCAACAGGGATCGTCATTTATAGCTATGGGCGTGGTCGGAGGAGCAATTTTTCCAACTATAATGGGTGAAATTGCTAATAAAAGTGTTGCGCACGCGTATTACTTACCAATTGTTTGTTACACGGTAATTTTTTTATATGGAGCGAAATTCTACCGTGTTAAAGCCATTTAAAAGCACATTACTAAGACAATCAATTCAGTATATTTGATTCTACCAGATGAATTCAATAAAAAAAACAGAAAAAAAGGATTTGACGGAACCCGATCCTTTACAACTCGAGATCATAAAATTAAAAGTGAGCGAGCAGCAGATCGCGGCGCACTGGCAATCTATACTCCGGGAAATAGTTCAACCGTCTGAAAAAAAGAAATAATTTTAGTCGCAACCGCTGTTATTGAATCAGGCACTTGTTTCTATCTTTGATCTGTTCTTAATTATAGAATACCTATTAAGCATTCAATTGATAAAGCCGTGGCGCATATTTTTTTTATTACTATCGTGGCGGCGTAGTAGCAAAATTATTCCTTTACTTTTTGTATTATCTTTTGCGTTTTTGCCCAATGTTTACGCAGATGGTGTACCGGTCATCAGCAAATTAGGTTTAAAAGACGGGCTTTCTAATAGCGAAGTTCGTTGTATATACCAGGATAGCAAAGGGTATATATGGTTTGGCACCTATGATGGACTAAACCGATACGATGGTTACGACTTTAAAATTTACCGAAACCGCCCGGGGAACTCGCGCTCCATTATTCATAACTACGTTAACACAATTGCTGAAGACAACGAGCATCGCCTTTGGATTGGGACACGACAGGGAATCAGTGTATTGGATCCCGTTTCTCAGCAATTTACCCAGGTAACGATGCCCGGGGCGGGCAAAAAGAAACCTCGTTCCGTCGGAACTTACATCGCTAATATCGCAAAGGATAGTCAGGGCAATATGTTTGTAGCCAGCGAAGACCAGGGGTTAATTGCTTTTAAAGAACAAAATTACCGCAAAGGAATTCAAATTCCATTTAAAGATCAAACCGGCGTTCATTTTGACTACCGGGTAATAACAACTTTTTTTAGCAAGAGTGGCATCCTCTATCTGTCTATTGAGGGGGAAGGATTATGTTTTTATGATCGTAAAAATAACTGCGTACGTCCTATTGACCGTAGTATAAAAACAGGGGTCGGCCTGTTTGTTGACGATCAGGATATTTGGGTGGGGACGAGTTTTGGCTTGTGGCATTATGATCTTAAAACAAAGCGATACGATCACCTATATTCAGAAGAATCCGGCGAGCTAAGTTCCAACAGGATCACGCAAATTATACCAATGGCCAACCATGAAATTTGGATTGGTTCTGACGGCGGAGGGATCGATATTCTAAATAGAACTACTGGGAATTTCACCCATCTCCCGGCAGGGTTTGACAGCCGTTCATTATCAAGCAACGCGGTACACGCTATGTTTGTTGACAATGACGGTCGAAAATGGATTGGTACACTAAGAGGTGGTATTAACATTATAGATAATTTAAAGGATCGCTTTTTTACTATCGCCCATGACCCTACAAAACCCAATAGTCTTGTCAATAGCTTCGTAAAATCCGTACTCGAGGATTCCAAAGGGTTGATCTGGATAGGAACGGACGGCGGTGGACTGTCGATCTGGAATAGAAAAACAAATTACTTTAAAAATTTTCAATACACAAAAGGGGCATCAACCTCGCTTAGTTCAAACTTTATTACCAATATTGCTCAAGATCACTCAGGGAAAATTTGGCTCGCAAGCTATGGCGGAGGTATAAATTTATACCAGGAAGCGAAGGGGAATTTCAAGGCCTACATGGGCCTAAAATCAAAAGGAGAAACCGCAAGTAAAGTGTTTTGGCTTTTCCATGAAGATCTGAATCGCAACTTATGGGTAAGTGGCTTGCATAATGGCTTATTCAAATATGATCGCGAAAATGATCAATTTGTACTTTTTGACCCGTCGTTAAAAAACATACTATCATTTTGTGAAGACAGCCGGGGGATATTATGGGGAGGCACATTCGACGGATTGTATGACATCGACAGAAAAAATAAAAATCATAAGTTTTTTTCGTTAGGAAAACCGATCAGGTCGATATACGAAGACAGTGAAAAAAAGCTATGGCTTGGAACCGAAGCCGGATTAATGCAGTTTGACCGATCTAGTCACCAGCTAGTTAAACGGTTTACTACAGACAATGGCCTTTGCAACAATAATGTCCTCAATATTGAAGAAGATGCCAGTGGGCACCTTTGGTTGAGTACATACAATGGCCTTTCCAGGTTTGATCTTAAATCTCAAACATTCACCAATTTTTTTTCCAACGATGGATTGCAAAATACGGAGTTCGGATTTAATGCATCTACGGTTTTAAAAAATGGGGAATTAGCATTTGGCGGTATTAACGGGCTAACCATTTTTAATCCTCAAAAGATAGTTCCGATCAATAAAACGCCTTCATTAATGATCACCGACTTGAAAGTCAGTAATATTTCTGTAAGTGAGCGGCCTCAATATATTACATCCCGAAGCTCTGATCATATTAATACACTGACAATACCGTTCAACGACGCCGCCGTTACCATTAACTTTTCGGCAATAGAATTTAGCTCCCAGGAAAGGATTAATTATCGATACATTCTTGAAGGATGGGACAGAGGTTGGAATAACAGCGGGTTAACCAGAAACGCTGTCTATACAAAACTAAGCCCCGGGACGTATCATTTTAAAGTTAGCAGTACAAATGCGGAAGGACAATGGGCTAAAAACTCTGCTACCTTAACGATAATAGTATTGTCGCCATGGTATGCAACCTGGTGGGCTTATGCTTTTTATATTCTGATTGTCGGATCGGCTGTTTACTGGTATCTTTCCTACCGGTGGCGGGAAACAAAACTTAAATATGAAATTAGTTTAGCCCGTGTGAATGCTGATAATCAAAAGGCTTTGCAAGAGAAGGAACGGGAGATAAATGACAAACGACTTGAGTTTTTTACAGGTGTGGCGCATGAATTCAGGACACCGCTTACGATGATCATCAATCCGGCCAAAGATCTATTGAATAGTGAGATCAGAAAGGATCAGAACGATATCAACATTATTTACCGCAATGCCCGAAGGCTTTTAAGTTTGGTAGATCAACTTTTACTCTTCCGCAAGGCAGACGCAGGCGTTACTCAGATGAGCATCGCTCCTGTGCCTATAGCTCATGTATGTAAAGAGGTGTTTTTATGCTTTGCACAACAAGCTGCCAATTTCGGGCTTGAATTCAACTTTAAATGCCGGAATGAAGATCTGCTGATTTATGGGGACAGAGAGAAAATTGAGATCATACTTTATAATCTTATCTCCAATGCAATAAAATATGCTTCAGCAGGAAAGCGGGTGGATGTATTGGTAGAAGAGTTGCCGAACGTGGTATTGATAAAGGTTGAGGATAGTGGCCCGGGGATACCCATGGAGATAGGCGACAGGATCTTTGAAAAATTCTATCGATCAAAAGGAGCTGGTCAATCAACAAAAACAGGATTTGGCATTGGCTTGCACCTGGCCAAGCAATTTACTAATGATCACGGTGGAACCCTGACATATGAAAGCACCCCGGGGCAGTTAACAACCTTTACACTCACATTGCGTAGAGGCTTCGATCATTATTCCCCTGAGCAGGTGTCTTCAGTTAACTCAAACACCAGTTCAGAACTCCTGATCGAGTTAACCGAAGAGTTGCAGCAACCGTTATTGACAAACAAGGAAACCGTTGATTTTAACGGTGAAAAGATGTTTACCGATAAACAGGCTGTTCTTGTTATTGACGATGATGCTGATATCCGAAGTTACATCATCAGTATATTGGAGCCGAACTATGTTATCTATAATGCGGCTGACGGCGATAAAGGTTTGGAAATTGCTAAACTTAAGCTGCCCGACCTGATTGTATGCGATATAATGATGCCGGGACTCAATGGCATTGAATTATGCCGGATAATAAAACAGGACCCTTTGTTGAATTTTATACCCATGATACTGCTAACTGCCAGCTCATCGCCACAAAGCCGGATAGATGGATTAGAAAGTGGAGCGGATGATTACATTAGCAAGCCCTTTGACAACGACATTCTGTTGGCACGTGTGGCCAATTTACTCCAAAACCGTAAAAACTTACAAAGTTATTTCTTTAATGCCATCACTTTAAAATCAACAACTATTCCTATATCCGAAGAATACAAACGGTTTTTAGAAAAGTGCATATCCGTTGTTGAGCAGCATTTAACGGATGAGAATTTTAATATTAACATTTTAGCTGTCGAGCTTGGCGTGAGTCGTTCCAATCTATTCAGAAAGGTAAAATCACTTTCCGGACATTCTATCAATAGCTTTATCAGATACATCAGGCTTCGAAAAGCTGCAGAATTGCTGATCCAGTCGGATTTAAACGTTAACCAGGTTGCCTTTGAAACCGGGTTTAATGATCTTAAATATTTTCGGGTTCAATTCTTTAAATTATTTGGTTCCAATCCATCAGATTTTATGCGACAAAAGCGGCCCGTATTTAAAAAGCGGTTTAACGTTTCGGGCAAATAGGCACTCAAACATAAAATGCCATCTTTTTTAAAAAAACCGCTTTACAGTTGAAAAACGCCCTTTAGAACAATCTAAACCCGTTTAGGTGCTTTTTTTTGGTTAGATAGCACCCCTTAAATGGTCAGATTATACCCCACTCTTTTCTGACAATGCCCTCATCTTAGCATTGTAAACCAATTAATACACCAGTATAATCTTCTTAATTAATAACGGGCGGTACCCGTCTGTAGTTAAAAGATCCTGCCTGTTTTTTTGAGGTTAGAAATCGCCATTATAACCATTATGAACAAAATTAACCAGTTATCAATTTGGTGGGATGAAGCTCGCTCGGGTGCAGTAAAATCATTCGGTCATATTCATCATGAACTTTACCCTTTGTTATACCAATATCTTTTAAAGATATTGAAGGATGAAGATGTTTGCCAGGATGTATTACAAGAGCTTTTTATAAAAATGTGGGAACGTCGGGAACGGTTCGGACCAATTGGGAATATACGGGTTTATTTTTTTAAGGCAGCCCGCTCAATGGCGTTTAATTATATAAAAAGCCATAAATCACATGATCCACTCATTGACAGTCATCAATATATTGACATGGTTTTTTCGCATGAGGAAATCATGGTGGGTATAGAAAACAATAACGAAGTTAACTTCCGGCTTTCAATAGCTTTAAACAGTTTGCCTAATCGCCAAAAAGAAATACTTTTTCTTAAATATTTTGATGGTTGCGATTATGCTCAGATAGCCGAGGTTACAGGAATCAGGTACCAGTCGGTTGTGAATCACGTCCACCGGGCCATAATTCAATTAAGAAGCGAATTAAGAACAGATCATCAATTAGCTGCCTGCCGCATGGCGGTGTAACTTGTTGTTGTTGTCTGCCGATATAAATATATTAAATTAGAAATCCCTTTCCCTCTAATATTAAATTGTAATCCTTAAATTAAAAAATGGTTCATTTACTTTCCAGTGTACGCCGCCAACTGCTTCTCTTGATCTTTATGATCATTTCCATTAATTCTTTTTCGCAAAAACGAAGTTATATCAGCCCCGGCGAGGTTTGGCCGGATGATGACGGCAATCATATACAGGCCCATGGTGGCGGTATACTAAAAATAAAAAACACCTATTATTGGTATGGCGAACAACGGCGCCAGGGGCTTGATTCCAATAAACGATATGTAAGCTGTTACTCTTCCAAAGACTTGACCAATTGGAAGTTTCGTGGGGACGTTGTTCAAATGACCGACCCTAATAATCAAGGAAGTGGCTGGATACTTGAAAGACCCAAAGTGTACTTTAATAACAAGACAAACAAGTACGTAATGTACTTTCATTTAGACAATAAAACCTATAAAACAGCAAGTGTTGGTATTGCTGTAAGCGATAAGCCCGACGGGAATTTTGTTTTTGTAAAAAGTTTCCGTCCGCTGGGGCATGAAAGCCGCGATATTGGCCAGTTTGTTGACGACGATGGCAAGGCCTATTTGATTTTTGAAGATCGGCCTTATGGGTTTAGGATCGCTCTTTTGTCGGAAGATTATATGGATATTGAAAAAGAAATATGTCTCATCCCCGAACATATGGAAGGTGGCGCTATTGTTCACTTTAAAGGTTTGTATTATGCAATTGGCTCTGCCCTTACCGGTTGGAATGCTAATCCCAATAAATACGCCACTGCACCATCACTCGCCGGGCCGTGGACAGAATTTAAAGATATTGCCCCGCCAGAAACAAAGACTTATGGTTCACAATCAACCTTATTGTTAAAGGTTGTGGGCTCCAAAGGTACAACGGTTCTTTACCTAGGGGATATATGGAAGCCGAAGACACAATGGGATTCCAGGTATTTGTGGATGCCCGTCGAGATTCGTGACGGAAAGCTGTGGCTGCCTCAACCCAAAAAATTTAGCATAAATGTTAAAACAGGTTTAATAACTGATTAATGATTATTTCATTCAGAAATACCAAAAAAACCTTGAGTATAATCTGATTTATTTTTTGTCTGTTAGATAGTTTTGGTTGGTTAACTATCGGTTTAAGGCTCCTGTAATGGGAGCCTTTTTAATGCTTAAATTTTGCATTCCGAAAATTAAACCTGTTGAGTATGATTTCAGCTTTTTTTTGTCTTTACACATACTCGCATACAACCCATGTCATGTTGAGCACGGTTGAATTGTAATTAAAGGCCCGAATGAGCAAAAAATTAGGTATAAAAGATATTGCTGAAGCACTTAATATCTCCAAAGCGTCGGTGTCTGTAGTGCTAAACGGAAAAGCCCGGCAATATGGCATCAGTCCGCGGCTTGAAAAAGAAATTTTTGAATTCGCCAAAAAAGTAAATTATTTACCCAGCAGCCTCGCAGTTGGATTAAGTACCGGGAAAAGCAAAACCATCGGCATGTTGGTAGAAGATATTTCCGATCCTTTCTTTGCCTCTATTGCCCGGATAGTTGAGAAGAACGCAGCAGCATTTGGGTACCGCGTGCTTTACGGAAGCACAGAAAACGATACACTGCAGGCCCTTGACCTTTTAAAAACCTTCAGGAGCTACCAAGTGGAAGGCTTCATTATAGCTCCACCGCCTGGCATTGATGCATATATAAATCAATTGATCTCTGAAGGATGCCCTATAGTTATGTTCGATAGGTCAATTGACGGTCTCAAATGCGATACCATATTGGTAGACAATTTTAAAGGCGCCTACATGGCGACGCAACACCTTATCGAAAATGGCTACCGTAACATCGCAATGGTTACCATCTTGTCAGGTCAGGATCAGATGGATGAGCGCATCAGGGGTTATAGTACTGCGATGAGAGAAAGCGATCTGCCGGACATTGTACAAACCATAGCTTATAACAATTACCAGGAGGAGTGTACAGGGGCCATAAAAACCCTGATTCAAGGAAACCCGCAAATTGACGCATTCTTTTTTGCTACTAACTATTTGGCTATTGAAGGTTTAGTTGCTTTTAAAGACCTGGGTTTAGTTGTGCCCGATAATATCGGCGTAGTTGTTTTCGATGATAACACAAATTTCGAATTATTTAATCCTTCTATCTCCGCAGTGGCACAACCCATACAACAAATTGGCCAGGAAGTTATTCGCCTTTTGCTGATGCATTTGGAAGGAGATGCAGATATCCTTCAGGGTAACCTCATCTTGCAAACGGAATTAAAACCCCGTAGTTCTTCCCAGCCCCCTCCTGTTATCTAAAATAATCATGTACCTTCAAAATATTTCAAATGTTTAAATATACACGGCCGCTTTTAATTATCATTTTACTTGGATGCTTAAACAGAAGCGAAACGCTCGCCCAGGTAAAAATCCAATTGACAGCCCGGTCACCCGACAAAAATACTGTCGTAATGTTGGGAATAAACGACAGGTCTCAATTAGTGTACCGGGTCGACTTCAATAATAATACCTTTGTTAATTGGTCGGGCATGGGTTTGTTTACCGATAAAAAAAACTTTGCCACGGGTATCCAGATTGTGAAAATGGAACAAAGAACGCAGGATCGATCGTTTACCTGGTCACTCGGCGAGGACCAAAAAATAGAAAACAAATACAGGTTGCTAATTTTACATTGCCGTTCTGCCGATGCCACGTTTGATGTTATAGGCCGCGTTTACAATGGTAGCTTTGCCTTTAAATACGTATGCAAAGATTTAGGCGATGCACAACCAATAAGATTAAAAAAGGAGCTTACAGAATTTAATCTTAACAACAGCTACAACATCTATCAGTATCATGAAGAATCCATATTCCGGGCCATGCCGTTGGATTCACTTTCCGGCACAAGTGATCTTCCATCTACGTTGGTTTCGGGGAATAATTCTTTTATCAGCATTGGAGAAGCAGAAAACCGCAATTACACAAAATGTGTGTTGGTGAAAGGCCAAACATCCAATAGCCTTGCCCTTAATTTTTATACTGATACGTTATACAAAAATGGTATAGTCGACAAAATTAATAAAGATACCTTGGTTGTTTTTAAAGACAGCGTTGTAACGCCCTGGCGGACCATAAGTATCTCGTCAACGGCTATCGGACTTCATGCCTTCAGCCAGCTCAATTTAAAACTCACTGAACCTGTTGGTAGCGTATCCACAGCTGCAATTAAACCGGGAAAAGTTTTTAGGGTGCCCATAAGTACACAGGGAGGCCTTGATGGCGCTGACTTTGCAGCTAAACATCGCTTTCAATATATTATGCTGGATGCAGGTTGGTATGGTGCTGAATTTCGCACTACTTCAGATCCAACAAAGCCGATTCCGGGACTTGACCTTCCTGCTATCATCAAACACGCCACCGATAAAGGTATAGGCGTTATACTTTATGTGAATTACGTCGGTTTGAAGGCTAAGTTGGATACTCTGCTTCCTCTTTTTAAAAAATGGGGTGTAAGCGGGATAAAATTTGGCTTTGTAGATGGTGGTACGCAAAAAGGACTGACGTGGTTAGATTCGGCAATGCAAAAAGTAAACGATTTCGGGTTTGTT
>CBFGNU010000097.1:0-12528 GCA_965650195.1 uncultured Mucilaginibacter sp.
CGCCCACAACCGGCGTATATGAAAGTTTCAGGGATATTATTCACCCTGATGACCTGAAGCTTACCGAGGAGCATTATTATGGCGCTATGCGAAGTGGTAATGTGTATGAATTTGAAAACCGTTACAGAAAAGCAGATGGCACTTACCGATGGCACCTTAACCGGGGTGTGCCGCTGCTGGATGAGAACGGCGAGATATTGTTTTGGGTAGGCTCCGCAACTGACATTGAGGAGCAAAAGCAAGCCATGGATAAAAAGGACGAGTTCATCGGTATTGCCAGCCATGAGCTGAAAACGCCGCTTACAAGTTTAAAAGGTTACATACAGTTAATGGGTATGTACAAAAAGGAGGAGGTGCCCGCGGCCATTAAGCAATACATAAGCAAGGCCCTTAGCGCGGTTAATAAGCTACAGCATTTAATAAACGATCTGCTGGATGTGAGCAAGATACAAGCGGGCCGGTTAGAATATGCAATGGACAATATCAACCTGGCCGAAATGGTGAATGCGGGCGTGGAAAGCGCGGTGCAGATGTACCCCGACCATATAATTGAGCACTATGTTGAGCCGAACCTACCTGTTTACGGCAATCAGGAACGCCTGGAGCAGGTATTAAATAATTTAGTTAGCAACGCCGCTAAATATTCAAAGCCAGGTAGCAAGATCACCATTGAGGGGAAGGTTACTGACGGCAATGTAACGGTATCTGTAACCGACGAGGGGATAGGCTTGTCAGAGGAGCAGCGCAAAAAGATATTTGACCGTTTTTATCGGGTAGAAGACAAAACATTCAGTGCCAGCGGATTAGGAATGGGGTTGTATATCTCTACCGAGATCATTAATCATCATAAAGGCCATATTAATGTACAAAGCGAGATAGGCAAAGGATCAACGTTTTATTTTACTCTGCCAGGTCAAAAACGGATGAGTTAAGATTAGCAGGTTGTTTTAGCGAAGATCATTGACGGGATTCCCTATTTAGCGGGTTGGTGCCAATGTTCCAGTTTATGCATTAGTTCATCCAATTGTATTGGCTTGCCCAGGTAATCATTCATTCCGGCTTCCAGGCACGCTTTCTCGTCTCCTTCCATAGCAGCTGCGGTAAGGGCAATGATCACCGGCTGCTTCACTACGGTTTGGCGGATCAGCTTGGTAGCTTGCAGGCCGTCAACAACAGGCATTTGCATATCCATCAGAATAAGATCGTAATCCTTTCTACAGGCTGCTTCAAGTGCTTCCTGTCCGTTAGCGGCTAAATCCGGCTGATAGCCGAGTTTTTGCAGGATATGCACGATCACGTGCTGATTCATCGGGTTATCTTCGGCTACAAGCAGGATATATGGATATCGTTGGCTAAAATCTGCCGACAATTTTTTTGGAGCTGCCGGTGCGGAAAACGCTATCGCCCTGTTTTGCAGCGCACTTAAAACCTGTTTGCTCAGGATATGCTGCCTGATAGGTTTAGTCATTACTGACACGAACAAGGCCCGGGCATCATCTTTAAATTCTTCGCCGATAGAACTCAGCAGGATAACAGGGACCTGCGGATATAGCTCTCTGGTTTTTGTTGCCAGCATCATGCCATCCATGCCGGGCATTTGCATATCGGTGATGATCAGGTCTATTTCCGGACCAGTTGCCAGTTGCGCAAGGGCTTCCTCGCCCGAGGCAGCAAGGACAGGCACCAGTTTCCAGAATTCAAATTGACGTTTCAGTATGGCGCGGTTGGTTTCATTATCATCTACAATTAATATGCGCTTGCTTTCCTGCTCGCCCATACTATAATAAGTGTAAGGTACCAGCACCTTGGTGCCTTTGTTGGTGCTTACTGTAAAAGAAAAAGTAGAACCCCTGTCCGGCTTGCTTTTAACACTGATCTCGCCGCCCATAAGCCGTACCAGTTTTTCAGAAATGGCAAGCCCAAGGCCGGTGCCACCATATTTGCGCGTGGTGGAAGCATCTACCTGCGAAAATGCTTTAAATAAATATTCCAGTTTGTCTTCAGGGATACCAATACCCGTATCGCGAACCTCAAACAGCAACTCCATCCGGCCGTCGGTTTCGTTCTTTTCCAGGTGCACACAAACGCAAACTTCGCCGTGCTCAGTAAATTTCATGGCATTGCCCACCAGGTTTATTAATACCTGGCGCAGGCGTAGCTGGTCGCCAACTATCTGCAACGGAACATCTTCATCTATTTGGTATACCAGATCAAGTCCGGCTTTTGCCGCACGCGTACCAAACATATCCAGCACGTCTTCTAAACATCGGCGCAGGTTAAAATCCTCACGTTCAAGTTCCAGGCTCCCGGATTCGATCTTGGAGAAATCAAGAATATCGTTTATAACACTCATCAGTGTATCGCCGCAGGTGGTAATCGTATCTGTGAACATTTCCTGCTCCTCAGACAGCGACGTCTCCCGTAACAGTGCCGCCATACCAATCACACCATTCATCGGCGTGCGGATCTCATGGCTCATAGTGGCAAGGAAGATGCTTTTGGCCTGATTTGCCCGCTCTGCTTCGCGGCGGGCCTTTTCCAGTTCAATGTTAGCCGCCTGCAGCTGTTCATTAGCTTTTCGAAGCACACCCTCATTACGTTTGCGTTCCATAGAAAGCTGAGCTTCTTTTTGCAGTTCAGCCATTTCAAGGGTTTGGTTGATCTGGCGCTCGTTGATATTTTTGAGCATATATGCCCATAAGCCACAAATAAAAAATATTACAGCTGCAAGCAAAATGTGGATGATGAAAGTTTGAAGCGTAAAATAATCGAGCTGGGTAAAATATACCTTTGTAAGGCCGGTATCCTGCAAATAGCCAAAAATCGCATGATGAACCAGAACAATGATCATTATTGGCAATTGCAATTGCCATTTCTGATAGGTTATGAGTAGCGCACTACCTATAAAGGCGAAAAAGTGCATTTCAAACATACCATGCAATTGGTAAATATATTGGGCCATAAATATACCCAGCACAGCACTCAGTACATACTGATACAGATCCGAATCCGGCAGGGCAATCTTAGCTGAATAATAGGCTATTATACAAAAACTACCGGTTCCCAGCGCAATTAACCAGGTATCGTAATATACTGCAAAGGTGAGGCCGATCACAAAATAGCCCGCCAGGAAATAATTCATCAAACGGTCTGATCTTTCCTTTACGTCGAAAAGATAGTCGCGTGCAGCGTTGTCGGCGGTTAAGGATAGAGAAGCATTCATCGTAACATTATTAAAGAATCAGCAATTAATTGGGGCAACCCGGCAAACTACAACCGTAGGCCCTTACAGCCAGCGGATTGTTTACCGTTGAAAAATGAGTCTGTTCCTGTAAAAATTCAGTCAGGGCAATTTTGGCATAGCTTGTTTTTTCGTCTGTACAATACCTGCTGCTGTTATAGTTGCCCCGATAAACCAATCGGTGCCGGTCATCCAGTAAAACAGCTTGCGGCGTTGAATAAACGCCACATGATTTAGCCAGAACCGTTTGATCAAATAAAACCGGTAGTTTAAGATCGTATTTATCTTTTATTGCGTTAGCGCTGAACTTTTTCGGGCTGACTACCACCACCACGAAATTCATCTGATCGCCATACTGTCTCACTAACGATTTAAAATGATCCATATTGAAACGGGAACAGGGGCATTCCGGGTTAAAAAAATGAATGAATAATGGCTTGTTGTGGTAAACCTGCAGCGGGCTGGTCAAACTGATTGTTTTGCCTGTTTTAACAGGTTTATAATCTTTAGGGACAGGGGTTGGTAACTGGTAAACCCAATCGTTATACCAAAAAAGAGCCCCAATTGCCGATAACAACAGCAATAACCATATTAACACCAGCGTCTTTTTTATCTTCCTTCTTACCGGCAACTTTACAAAGCTTTGTTGATAAATTATAGCAACTAAATATAAATATTTTTTCGCGGACTATAATAAGTTTGATGTTAAATTATTGCACCATTGCTATTAGATGGATTTTGCAGGCCAAAACACCTTTTAGCTATTTACGAATAGAGGCTTGTATAGCCAGGAAAATGCGCCCGTAGATTTTAGAGAGGGGTATTGTTGATGAACACCTATCGCATTGAAAAAGTGTGGAAAGGCAGATCATAAAACAATCCGGCATAAGCACGAAATGACGGTTGCGGCTGCGTTGCATTATTCAGACTGCGTAATTGTGGGGTTAGCTGGCCTCCTACAGAAACGCTCAACGGAATACCTTTAATACCATAACTTAAACTTAAACCCGGCGCAAGTAACTGGCCTACACTGAAATTTTGCGGCAAGGGGCCATCATTGCCGTTGTTGATACGATAAGACGCTACCGCACCTATATCTACAATAGACAGGTTTAATGAAAAACTTGCACCGTTTAGCGATTTAAGTTTTCCGGCCCTGCCAAGAAATGATTTTTCCGAAATTACTTTCTCTTTTCTGTGAAAGCCCCAGTTAAATGAAACCCCGATTGGGGCTGAAATTCCAAATACCGGTTTTATGGTATTTTGAACCCATTCAGATCCAAAATATGCCCCCAAATAAGCGTTAAAACTAACCGAAGCGCGTGTATTCCGTTTAATTAAGTAGGAGCTTGGTTGCACTGCATAAGTTTCTATTACAGCACTTAGTTCAGTGCTTTTTTGTGCACTCAACACGTCAGTCCAGAACTGGCCAATGCGCGACAGATTATTAATAAATGCGTTATTAATTAATTTATTGCCTTGTGGCAGCACTTTGGCATTGTTGTATAAAAGCAAAATTTGCTCATAAAAGGCATCAGCAGAAGCGCTTGTTAAAATTTCTTTAGCACCCTCCATTGCAAAAATTTCTTTTGCGAGAGTTTTTAACTGATCTACGTCGCCGGGCTTATGTTCACCCGATATCAACATATCCGTTTTAGCAAAGTTTTGGATCATGTTAGCGAAAATGGCTGATTGCTTATCCTTGTCAAGCTTCCAGGTTTTTACCAGTAAAGATGCTGCAGAAAATCGCTGTGGTGTAAGTGCAACTATAAGCTGCAATGATTCATGTACCATGGCCGAGTAATTTTTTTGCTCAACCTGCCGGTAAATATTGAGACAATTTTCGGCTACCTTAAAAAATGCGGCATGATCGGCAGTTACCGATTTTATAATAGTGCTGTTGTTAGCGGTTTTCAATAATTCTCCCAGCACATCCCAAAATACCGATGAGTTGTTCTGAATTTTGTTACTATCAGAACCTGGCTGAACGGTAGCCTGATTGAAATTATTAACTAGCGTTAGTATATTGTTTAAATAGCGCCTGAGGGTTGCTACCTGTGCCTGATTATCCGGCGAAAATGTATCTCTGAATCTTGAGAAAATGTCCGGATACTTGGCGGCCAGCATGCCAAGCATTATTTTCATCTCGTTCACATTCAGCTGATCTAAGGCATCCGGTTTTATTAATACATATTTACCAATATCGTCTTTCGTAACGCATTCCTGGAAAACCATTTTCAAAGCTTTAAAAGTGTCGTTGATGTATGGCGTACGCAGCGAGTCGGGGTTGGCTGCATAATAGTTAACCATTGCCGGTAACGTGGTGCGCATTTTTACCCTGTTTGCTATTTGTATAATATCAATAAAGACATTGAAGGCTGATGACCTGATTATTTCTGGCCTGTTTTGGATGTAAGCGCCGTGCGCAACGTTATTAGGCAGATCTACCAGATCTTCGGCTATGGCATGTGACCATAGCCTGCCAAATTTAGGTAACTCGTAAATAGGGTACTCACCAAGAAGGGCATAGGTGTGCGGAAACATATCCAATAATAAAGGTTGTTTGGCAGCCTCTGACCGAATTTTTTGAAAAAACACCATGAGCAAATCCTTTTTGGCATGCTCAATTAATAATATCGCCACTGCATCTACCAATTTCATTTCTACAGTATTTGATCCGCTGACGATGCTTTTTTCAGCTTCGGGCAATAAAGTAGCCTGAGGAATTTGACCAATAGCTGTATTAATTGCCGCAGCGTCAAGTACCGGGATGCCACCTGAGCCTCTGGATGTTAGGAAACTCTGCATCACATTAGGTTTATTGGTGAGTATCAGATCAACAATTATTTTTAACCTGTCAATTGCGGTGGTAAGGCTGGTATAATCTGTAAAATGTAATTGGTAATCGGTGAGTTTGATTATTGCACCATCAAGTTCATCAATATTTAAAAGGCCTCCCTGCGCCAACAACGAGTCAATGCTGTGACTAAATTGAGCTTTGAATTTAGATGTAATGGCAGTATCAAGATTGTTTTTAATAGGTTTAATAGTTAGCATCAACGCCGTTAATTGATCGAGCTTGCCTTGTTGGTCAACCAATTTTTTAACATCCGGAAATTTGTTTTTTAAGTAATTGAGTACGGTAGCCAGTTTTGTTGCATTATCCGTGTATTTATTCGCCAATTCATTAAGCTCTGATATGGTAGTGCCTGCGGCATCAAAATCTGTTTTTGTAAGATTAGAAGCCATGTATACTGCAAGTTTTGAATAATCGCGAAACTTTAAAGTCTTTTCTACGATAAGGGCAAGTTCCGCACCAAAAGTTTTTTTGATATCTGCTAACACATCGATATTTCGGTCGGCATAATAGGATAAAATAACCCCGGTAAGCTTTCTGGCTGAAGTGCCACTTTCATTTAGCTTCGCGTCATCAATCAGGTGTTTTATGTTTTGGATATCCGTAAACGCGTTTACGGATTGCGCGTGTATATTGCCGCCGAAAAGTCCAAACAGGCAAATTAATAGAATCTTTTTCATGCGATATATAAGGATGGTTGATTATAATATTGTAGTTCAATTAAATAAGCTGTCCGATTGTATATAAGATCAAAAATGCGAAGATTGAAGTTCAAAGCCACAAATCTTTCTTCGGAGTGCTGGCAATTAGACAAACAGCCAAAATGAGGACTAGAGTTCGGTTCAATCGAATCATTGCAAACAAGTTAGGTATGGCTAATATAATGTTTTTGTTGTTAAACTAAAAGTTTAAAAGGGAAATGTATTAGCAAAAGGCCCAACCGTCTTTCCCTCAAAACGTCTTATATTCGCCTATGTTAAACCAGGAAGATCTTCAATTTTACATCTCTATTTTAAAGGGTGTAAACATTGCAGATATTTATCGGCTTTTTAAAACGGCAAAAATAAAAAAACTACGCGCCGGAGAGATTTATATTAACGAGGGGTCTACTTCAACAAAAATGGGCCGTATAAAAAGCGGCCTTATCAGAGGGTATCAGCTTAAACCCGATGGCCGTGATGTAACCATCACATTGAGTTGGGAAAACCAGTTTGTAGGCTCATACGACAGCATTGCATGGCAAAAGCCTTCGCGTTTTATATTTGAGGCTGTAGAAGATACCATGCTTCTGGAAATAGACTACAAGGTAATGCAGGAGTTTGCTGATCGGAATGCGGCTATAGGCGCTCACCGCTCCAACATCCAATTACGAATGATGGAGAAGGCCATACATAGGATTGAATCATTTGTGTTGATGTCACCCACAGAAAGATATCTTAACCTGGTACAGGAGAAGCCCGATATAGTTAACCGGGTACCCGATAAATACCTGGCTACTTATTTAGGCATTACGCCGGTTTCGCTCAGCCGCATTCGTAAGCGGATTGCCAAAGGTCAACTACATTAATTAGCTTTTGTTAATTTTTTTGTGGCAGCACAGCTTTAGGTTTGTAATACATTAACCCCCAGATCACCATGAGCACAAAGTACAACTTACCCAATGGAGTAACCAGGCTGCAGAGCCTTGCAAGCTCCTATAAAATACTAACCGACCCCATAGCCCTTGTTACCATGCGGATGAAGCGCTTTGGTGGTACTTATTCGGCGGTTATTCCGGGAAAGGGTCGGGTTATAATTACGCAGGATGGTGATTTTATTAATTATGTACTTCGCGAGCACCACACAAATTACCAAAAGGCCGATTTAGGTAACGCAGAAGCTGTTAAGCAGTTTGGAAGCAGCCTGCTTTTTACCAATGGCGACGACTGGCGCCGGCAACGGCGTTTGATACAGCCGGCTTTTCATCATGGAAGTATACAACAGTTGTATAATACGGTTATCAATACCATCAACGAATCTTTAATAAGTTTTCCGCAGGGAGATAACATAGACATTTATCCGCTAATGCGCCAGCTTTCTTTTTCTGTTTTGATTAACTCGCTGTTTAATATTAGTATTTCTAAGCAGTTAACGGATGAGCTGAGCAGCGCCTTTATAGATATGCAGGCCTTTATGTTGAAAGATATTTTCCATCCGTTTAAAAAACTGATGTACCCTTTTACAGGCGAAGAGAAAAAGGTAGCCGAGCGATGGGTAGGCATCAGAAAAATGCTCAAGGAAATTGTTGACCGAAGAAGAGCAGATGACCAACCACATAACGACCTGCTAAATATGCTGCTAAGCGCAAGGTATGAGGATACCGACGAAGGCATGGATGACGATCTGCTGATAAGCGAGCTTTTGGTACTGTTGTTTGCCGGGCATGAAACAACCGGTGCTACGGTTTCGTGGCTGTTATATCTGATATCATCAGATAAGAAGGTTTTAGAAAAGATTACAAACAGGATAGCGGAAATTGATATAATGGATAGCCCGCGCGATAGTTATATAAACGCTGTGATAAGCGAAGGCATGCGCCTGTACCCGGCAGTTTGGTTAAGCGAGCGGTTAACAATAAATGATGACGAGTTTAAAGGTTATACCTACCCCGGTGGTACCAGTATTTTAACTTATTTGTATGGGATGCACCGAAGTGCCGCATATTGGGAGGACCCAGAAAAATTTAACCCGGAACGCTTTTTAACGGAGGAAGGAACCATCAACAAAAACATTAAAAACTACTTTCCGTTTGGTGCCGGCCCCCGAATGTGCATTGGGAATAATTTTGCCATGGCCGAGATTGCGTTTATTTTGCACGCTATTTTCAATGCTTTTCAAATAAAACCTACAGCAACCCCCAGGGCATGGCCTTTACTCACCATGCGCCCACGCGAGGTTATCCTCAATATTAAAAAGAAATGATGGGGGCTTAAAGGGGTAAGTGACATCAACCCAAAACATTTGGCGTTTTATTTGTTATGCTAATAACATTTACCACCTACCATACAGCGGATAGCTTAAGTTCTCTTCTACTTACCCCATCAACCATATATTAGGTTAAACACCCTGTTTTGAATAAACGCATTTTAATTTTAGACGATAACCGCGATATACTGAATATTGTTACCGAGGCACTTACTTACGAAAACTTTGAAGTTTTCGATATCTGGCTGGGCAGCATGCTGTTTAACGCAGTACGCGATTTTAAGCCTGATCTGATATTTCTTGATCATCGTTTATCTGATGCTAAAGGAAGTGACCTTTGTCGTCAGTTAAAGCAGATGCCTGAGTATAGACATATTCCTGTTATAATATTCTCGGCCTACATAAATCCCGGCGACGTTTTAACGGCTGGCTGCGACGACTATCTATATAAACCCTTTGATCTGGATGAGCTGTTTACCATGGTACGGAAATATTTACCCACTGCAAAGGAGGTATCGTAATGAAAAATGAACACTTTAAGCTGTGCCTTTATATAGCCGGCGACTCCTATAAATCCAAAACTGCAATTGAAAACCTGAAGAAGTATTGCGCGGAGCATTTAAATGGTGCTTATACAATTGAGGTTATTGACCTGTTGAAACACCCGCATCTGGCCGAAGGTGAACAAATAGTTGCTACACCCACGCTTATAAAAAAGCTGCCAACGCCTGTACGGATAATGGTTGGCGACCTATCGCAGGAGAACCAGTTCCTGGTTGGGCTAAACCTGGTTCCGTTGTAAGTCGGCCTGTGCAACAAGTATTTAAAAAATATTATCTTTACGCCAAACCCAGACAGCGTGAGAAAGAAAATATTGATTATTGAGAATGACAAGGATATTAGAAGCATTATCGAATTTATTCTTGACGAACAAGGGTTTGAGACCCTGAGCATACCTGAACCGAGCAATCTTGACGAAATAATTCCCTTTAAACCTGAGTTGATCCTTTTGGATGAATTTATTAATAACCGTCCGGGTCATCGCCTGTGTAAAAAGATAAAACAGATAGATCCTTTAAAGAATATTCCGGTCATTATTCTATCAACTGCTAATGATATTGAACTGATAGCCACAGAGTGTAACGCTAACGATTATATCAGCAAGCCTTTCAATTTGCCGGATATGATAGACAAGGTTATCCGCCTGGTGAACCACCAGCCGCTGGCATATTGAGCCGGCTGTCTGTTTTCTCTAATTACTTCTTATCAACCCAAGGCTGAAAGGCTAAGCTGCTGCCTGAGGTAAATTGCATTACATATTTAGGTTTAGCGGATGTACCCCGCGTAGTAATGAAGTTGTAGGTATAAGTTTTATACAAAACCGGAGCGCCTATTTCCTTAATCTGTATCACTAAAATGTATTCGCCGGGTATAACTTTCTCAGTGTATTCGGTAACGGCGTACTGGGCATGAATTGGTTTGGTGGCCAAATACCGGTCAATCGCATCTTCATCACCAATAACCGTGCTCTGGCTTGGGTCTAAAAGAACAAAATTAGCGGTAGCCTTATTCCCATCTACATACGCAGCTGCATTTATGGTTGCCAATTCAACGTCTTTTCGCTTGCAACCTGCAAATAACCAGATGAGCAAAAAAAACATTAAAAATGTCCTTGCTTTGCTTAACCGGAATAATAGGATAGATGCATTCATATTTTAATTTTTGTGATGATAACCCCATCTGCTGTATTTCGCTTCTAAGATAGCGCATGTATCACAGCCATCCAATTCTGGTTTAACTTTTCATTCGTTTTTCTCTTGCTCACGCCGACTGATCTTATTGGGGAATATCATCTTCAATAATGACCGCCATCATTTAATGGCAACATCAATGCCGGTACCTTGCACCAAACCGAAAACTTATGAATGGAATTATAATTTATCAGGGTAGGTATGGTGCAACCAGCCAATATGCCGGGTGGCTGGCGCAGGCGTTAAAGCTACCGATGATTGGAACCGAAATTACCCCACCAGAAGCATTGGCAAAGTATGATGTTATCATCCTGGGTAGCTCAATATACGTGGGGCAGCTGGTAATTAACAAATGGCTTAAACAGAACGGTACATTGCTTAGTAAGAAGAAGCTTTTCCTGTTTGTAGTTAGCGGGAGCACTACTAATAATCAATTATTGCAGCAGCAGGTAATTAAAAGCAATCTCGACCCTGTGCTTAGCAAACTGGTTGAGGTGTATTTTGTTCCCGGCAGGTGCAATATATCCGGTTTATCATGGACGGACCGGATTTTATTAAAAATAGGAGCGTGGTTTGAGAAAGACCCAATGAATAAAGAAGCTATGCAAAACGGCTTTGATAACATGGATAGAAAAGCCCTTGATCCGTTGATAGCGGCGGTGGGGGCGGATGAATAAAAAGACTTATTTAGCTTCTGCAAAAGCAGTGTTCCGTTTCACGCGGATATGAAACATGTGAAACGAAATGAAACGCAGTTTTTTGTAACTTATTGATAATTAATAAGTTATTTTTTAACATGAAACACTGTGAAACTACTTATTCGTCAGGATTTTTAGCTGTAAACATTGGTTAATTATTTGATTATTAAATGATTGCAAAATTGGGTGTTTTGCGTTTCACTGTGAAACACTAACCAGCATCAATAATGCTGCATATTAAGTGCAGAAAGTTTTCCCATCTGCTGCCGTTGTTGGTATTATCACCAACAAAAAAAGGCGGAAATTTATCCTATCTATTTAAAACTAACCGCAATGCATTTAAATGCGTATATTGCATAACGTCTTTAAATTCACCCCGCTATTAACCAACAGCTGCCCCGGCAGCCCATATGGATACCGATAACTTAACTGCACAGTTGCTGATTGCCAACCAGGAAAAAGCCAAACTGGAAGCCGAACTGATCCTCGCCAATATCGAACTGGATTTTCAGAACGAAGAAAAGATCAGGTGCGCCCGAGAAATGATCGTTGCCAATGAACAGTTGGAGGCGCTTATTGAAGAAAAATCAAAACGCGCCGCCGAACTGGTGATTGCCTATACCCGGTTGGACGCGCAAAATACGGAGCGTGAACAGCGTGCCGCAGAACTTATTCTTGCCGGTACAGAACTGGTCTTTCAAAACAACGAAAAAGAAAAAAGAGCTGCCGAACTGATCATCGCCAACAAGGAATTACTCCTGCAAAATAAGCTTAAGGAAAAACTCGCTACAGAACTGATCATCGCTAACAAAGAACTGGTATTTCAAAACCTCGAAAAAGAGAAACGGGCGAACGAACTCATCATCGCGAATAAAAAGCTGGTGTTTGAAAACCGGGAAAAAAGTAAACGCGCCGCCGAACTCATAATAGCCAAAATGGAAATACATGTTCAAAAGCAGGAAAAAGACAAGAGCGCGGAAGACCAAAAAAAAGAAGAACGTGAACTAGGGTAACAGT
>CBFGNU010000098.1:0-12273 GCA_965650195.1 uncultured Mucilaginibacter sp.
GTGCGTAAGTCAATAGAAACTGAGCGCATTACCGAAGATGGTATTATATCTGATTATTTAAGCGCTAAGCGCCTTGGTCTGGATCATGATCTGCGCAAGGATGTTTTTGAAAATCTTGATAAAATGACCTTTGCCGACTTGAAAGCTTTTCATGAGGCGCATATAAAAAACAAGGCGTATACTTATTGTATTGTAGCGAATGAAAAAAAGGTAAGTGAAGATGACCTGAAAAAATATGGAACTGTTATTAAACCTGACCTAAAACAAATATTTGGTTTTTAGGGCATCGAGTAAAAAATAGTGTACAAAATACGATCGTATTACGTCTTCTTAAAAAATATTATATAGATAAATAAGCAATTATAGCTTAAAAAACCGCTAACAATTAAATCACAGTCAAAATTGGTATAGCTATTGCTTGTTATAAAAAAATAAGTAATTGCTGTACCTTTTTTATTTTACACCATGCGACGGATTTTAGTGGTTGATGACGATAAAGACATTCTTGAAATAATAGAATATATTCTGGAAGATTCGGGCTACATAGTTGAGCCCCTTGCAGATGGTCATTTTTTATTTGACAGAATTAGATCATTTAGACCTGATCTGATAATACTGGATATTATGTTGGGTAACATGGATGGCCGTGAACTATGCCGTGATATTAAAACGAATATAGAAACTCATAAAATTCCTGTTATTATGATCTCAGCAAGCCATGCGCTTAAAGACATAAACTCTCCGATTTACCAACCTGATGATTTTGTTGCAAAACCTTTCGATATAGATGCGCTATTAAGCTGCGTTAAGCGGCAGATTGTGGCATAATGAGAGGTCAGAAAAACCAGTAACAAGTAACGAATCCGCTTTGCTTATAATACTTTACGTTATTACTTATTCCAATCGCGCTATTTGCAACGCCACTTGCGCCCCCAACCAAAGTTTTCCACATCCATACCATCCCAAAATTTACTGCGTTTAAAAACTAATTTTCCACAGGTGTTAATTACTTGTGTGGATTATAGCCTATTGAATAATTAAATTGCAGAACTTTTTGTCCGCGTTTTATGATAAAACTAAAATACTACCTGTTCCCTCTTTTCATAATCACCGCGCCTGCATTAGCTCAACAAAACCCGTCATCGCAGCTTTACAGCACCTATCACGCTGCAAAACGCCTGCTTGATGATGGTAAGTATGTTGCCGCGGCTCAGCAATATCACCTGGTGCAAAACCTGGCGCTGAAAACTTCTAATCAATCAAAATTTGAGTCAGAGTTATCGCTGATAGAAGAGAGTTCGCAGTACTACCTGGCGCTTTGTGCGCTTGAGTTAGGTAATGATGATGCTGAAAGTCTTTTCCTGAAATTTATTAAGGAACATCCTGAAAATACACTTACCAAGCTGGCATTTTACCAGATAGGCCGCTCCTACTCAAAACAGGGCAAATATCAGGAAACCCTTAAGTGGTTTGATAAAATTGATGCGAACGAACTTACAGGTCCTGAAAATAACGAATACAAATTCCGCAAGGCTTACGCTTATTTTTCGCTTAATGATTATAAAAATGCGCAACAACTGTTTGGCGAAGTAAAAAACAAGCGTTCTCAGCTTACAGATGATGCTACTTACTATTTTGCTTACATAGCCTATCTCAATCAGGACTATCACCTGGCGCTGGTAAATTTCGAAAAGCTAAAAAATTCAAAAAAATACGAAAACAGTTACCCTTATTACATCACGGCTGTTTATTTTCTGGACAAAAGGTATGACGATGTTATAAACTATGCTGTGCCCATTTTAAAAAGCACCCGCCAGCAACACGAAACTGAAATGCTGCGCATAATTGGCGCTTCGTATTTTGCAAAAAGCGATTATGATAACGCCGTAAATTACTACAGCCGGTTTGAAGATAAGGACCTTGGCAAAACGCAAAACACGCAGGACAGCTATCAAATGGGTTACGCTTATTTCAAGGTGGGCAACTTTGCAAAAGCCGCCAGCGAACTGGAAACCCTTGTTAGTGATAACGATGTTTATGCGCAGAACGGCAATTATATATTAGGTCAGGTTTTCTTGAAAATGAATAACAAAGAAAGTGCTCGTAACGCGTTTTTGGCGGCCTCTAAATTGAATTTTGATAGACAATTACAGGAAGATGCCCTTTACGAGTACGCCAAACTATCATACGAACTTGATTTTTATACACAAGCTTTAGATGCTACGCGTGCTTACCTTAAAACTTATCCTAATTCGGCACGGCATACCGAGGTAAAGGTGCTTTTAGGCGAGGTGCTTTTAAATTCGCGTAATTATAAAGAGGCGGTCGAGATTTTGGAGCCTATTCCAAATAAATCAGAAAGCGCTAAAATAGCATACCAAAAAGTTACTTACTACCGTGGCCTGGAGTTTTACAATGAACGTGCCTTTGAGAATGCAATCGGCATTTTCCTGCGCTCGTTGCAAAACCCTGTAGATCCTAACATAAAGGCCTTAACTACCTATTGGATGGCAGAGGCCATGTACGAGGTGCGTAAATATGGCGAATCGGTTGAAAATTTTGAGAAATTTTTACTGATGCCGGAAGCTGCCAATACTAATGTTGCAAACTACGCCAACTACGCATTGGCTTATGCTGCTTTTTATGATGAAAAGTACAGCAAAGCGGCCCAGTTCTTTGAGCGCTTTTTACGTGGCGAAGAGAAGGATAAAAACAGTATTAATGATGCCGTTACCCGTATTGGCGACAGCTATTTTGTACTAAAGAGTTACGGCAAAGCGCTTGATTATTACAACCGTATAATTGCACAAGGAAGCAAGGGCGAAGATTATGCGCTGTTTCAGCGGGGAATGATACAGGGTCTGCAAGGTAATCCGGATGCTAAGATCGTTACACTTAAAGAAGTGTTATCAAGGTTCCCGAGCTCGGATTATGCGGATGATGCCGACTTTGAGATAGCTTACACCTATTTCGTTAAGAACGACGGCGCTACAGCTAAAACCGCGTTGCAAACCATGATACAAAAGTATCCGCGCAGCAGCTATATACCACGTGCACTTACAACAATAGGCCTTATAGACTATAACGCCGGTGATGATATGGCCGCGGTGGAAGACTTTAAACGTGTTGTAAAGGACTACCCTTCTGCTGATGAGGCCAAGCAAGCCCTAAAACAAATTGAGAAGATTTACACTGATAAGGGCGACGCGCAAACATTTATTAATTATGCCGTTACCACTCCAATAGGTAATTATACAACATCTGAGCAGGAAAGCATAATGATGTCGGCAGCTAATAACCTGTATGTAAGGGGCGATTGGCAGGGGGCCGTATCAGCAGTTGGCGCTTACTTTGATAAGTTTAACGCTAAGCCGATTTACGAAAAGCAAGCACGATTTACCCGCGCACAAAGCTTGGTTAATCTTAACCGTTACGATGAAGCTGTTGCTGATTATAATGTAATACTAAACGACTGGACCAGCGCTTATACTGAGCAATCATTAATCAGCATGGCTAAACTGAATATGGCGCAGAAAAAATGGAATGAGGCGGTGGTTTTCCTTAAAAAACTGGAAATAACATCAGAATATAAAGCCGACTATACTTTTGCGATAAACAACCTGATGCTTTGCTATTCGCAGATGCGCATGGCTGAAGATGCCATCAATTACGTTCAGCTGGTGCGCGAAAATGAAAAGACATCACAGGAAGATAAATTCAAAACCGGTTTATACGCAGGTTCAGCTTACCTGCAATTGGCAGATACAACATCGGCGCTAAAAGAATTTACCTACACTGCGGATAATACAAAAACTATCGCGGCAGCAGAAGCACGCTACAATATCGCCAATGTACAATACTTGAAGCGGCAGTACAAGGTGTCGCAAAAAACATGCTTTGATCTGGTAAAAGACCTGCCTAACTATGATTATTGGGTAGCAAAAACATACATATTATTAGCCGATAATTATGTTGGCCTTAAAGATACTTTCCAGGCTAAAGCTACGCTGCAAAGTATAATTGAAAATTATAAAGGCGAAGACGATATCCTTACAACAGCCCGCCAGAAACTCGACAGGTTATCTCCACAGAAAAAAACAACCGGAACCGGCGTACAACAGGATAGCGCCCCTAAACAATAAACAAGGCAACAAGTAAATACGATAACGAGCAATGAAATTGAGATACACACTTACCCTGCTTACCATACTGATAGTGCTTTGCTTTACTTTAGCCGCCGATGCACAAAGAAGACCTGCGCAAAAACCGGCTACTCCACCCAAAAAAGCCGACGCGCAAAACATAGGTGATGCTGCATCGAAAGTTAAGGTTGATACTACAAAAAACGGAGGCGCTGCTAATAATCCACAGCAAAACGGTGGCAGCCTGTCTGAAGAGATTGTAATTACCACTGCATACAAACCTGTTTTGGCCGATGCCGTTAAACTGCGCCGCAACCCCGATATGGAGGATAAGGCACCGTTTAAGGCGCCGCTAGCCTATACCCCTATTGACAAGCGTTTGGAACGTAATACCGATATAAAAACGCTTAATGCAATGCGCATGCCTGCCGAAGTTGACTCTATACCCACCAACAATTTTGTTAGGGCGGGTGTAGGCAATCTTAAAACCACTTTTGCCGAAGGTTACTTTGGTAATGGAAAGGATGAAGCTTTACAGGTTGCAGGTTATTTTAAACATTTTGCTCAGAGCGGTACAGCTTTTGAAAAACAAAACACCGTTACTAACCAGGTTGGTGTATTTGGCAAAAGCATAGGCAGCGTTAATTCATTAAGTGGTCGTATTGATTTCAGTAATCGCAGCAACAATTTTTATGGGTATAACCCATATGATCCACCGCCTGCTACCACGTTCTTCCCAGCGCACCAGTACTTTAATACCATAAGCGCCGAAGGTGAACTGGCCAAAAACTATCGCGATGTAGAGAATGATTTTACCTACGCCCTCAAACTACAAGGCTATGGCTTTGCAGACAGATTTAAGGCACGCGAGAACAACGTAGCCATATCGGGTTTCCTTAACCAAACCATTAAGCAGTTTTACGCGGGTGCAAGTGCTTCGCTTGATCTTACTACGCAAAAAGACGATCTATATTCTATCAATAACAGTATAGCGCGCGTTAACCCTTACATAAAATTCCAGGGCACTAATTATAAAATCGATGCGGGTGTTACCCTTGCTACTGAGTTTGGCTTTTCATCCCGCTTTTTTATATTCCCGGCTGCCAAAGCAGAGCTACAGATAATACCAAAATACGCCCGCTTGTTTGTTGAAGCCAAAGGCGATATCAATAAATCGACCCTACGAAATTTTTACGCGTTAAATCCATTCCTTGGTCAAAACCTTACCATCCGCAACTCGGTTGATGAATTGGATGTAAGCGCCGGATTAAAAGGCACCTTAGCGCCTGGTTTAAACTTTAAAGCCACTATTTACCGTAACAGCGTTAAAAACATGCCTTTAATAGTTAGCAATTTCAACTTCGCGGCAGGATACAATAAGTTTGCTGTGATATACGATAACGGTTCAGCGCGTGTAAGCGGCCTTACCGCCGAAGTTGACTACAAAGCAACCGAGAAGGTAAACATTTTTGGGCGTGCCGATTTTGTTGACTATCAATTGGCATCAGAGAAATTGGCATGGAACCTGCCTAAATTTAAATTGAGCGGTGGCGCATCCATCCGCATTAACGATAAGGTTATTGTAAATGGCACCGTGCTATACAGAGGCCAAACCTCTGACCCTTACGTGAGTGCTACGATGCTGGCGGCGGGGGCTACACATTCAACCATAGACGCATTTGCTGACATAAGCGGCGGCGTTGAATATAAGGCAACAAAAAAGATATCCATATTTGGGCAGGTTAACAACATACTGAACACTAACAGCCAAAACTGGTTATATTATCCTAATTACGGATTTAATATATTTGGCGGCGCAAGCTATAGTTTTTAAAGTTTTGAAGGCTGCCCCTTGTTTTGATGTTATGCCATTAACCAGTACTTTTAGCGCATGGATGTAGGTTTTTATTTGGAGGAGTTACTTGTGCAGCAAGGCGAAGTTAAGGTACCCGGTCTTGGGGAATTTTCGCTGATACGCATGAGCGCTCATTACGATGAAAAGGGATCTGTATTCCATCCTCCCTTCAACAAAGTAAGTTTTGAACCGCAGGCTGACGTAGAGGATAATGAGTTAGCGGAGTACCTGGTTGCCAGTAAAGGGATCTCGATTGAATCAGCTCAATATTTTATTGAGAAATATATTGTAACACTGCGCCAGGAAGCTACAGGTGGCGAAGTGCCATTGGGTAACTTAGGCTTTTTCTATAACGAGGGAGCAGAGCTTTCTTTTAAACCAAATGACAGGCTAAGTAATGATCCTGCAACATATGGATTTTCTCCTGTTAAAATCAGCAAGGCAAACGCTGTACACACAACTCCGGAATCATCACAATCTATTACCGAAACATATCTTCCAGAATATGAACCCGAAGTACAAGAGATAGCCGAAGAAGAGGTTACTGAACCGTTTGAAGAAGAGCAGGTAAGTCGCGGACCTTTACGGGGTATATTGATAGCACTGGGTATAGCTGTGGCTTTAGGCATTGGCGCGTTTTTGTTGTACCAATATTGGCCTGCTAAATTTGATAAGAAAAACAAAACGGTTATGGCCCCTGCTAAAAGTAAACCCGTTATTGTTGCAGCGCCCAAAGTCGACAGTTTGCATACTGACAGTTTAAAAAAAGCGTTAAATGACACAACAGCAAAGGTTACTACCGATACCGTAAGAACCATTAGTTACGAATTGGTGATATCCAGCTTTAAAACAACCAATGGAGCAACAAAAGAAAGAGACAGGTACATTAAAGCAGGGCTTACCAACGCGAAAATATTGCAGGGTGCGCCCGGGCGGCGGTTAAAAATCTCTATCGGCTCTTTTAAAACACGGGCAGAAGCTTTAGAACTAAGAAAAAAACTGATAACACGGGGCACATTAACAGAAACAGCTTACGTATTACCTTTTACTGAACAAAAACAATAATTATACTACTTTAATATAAGACATGCAGGCAGTTACAGATACCATCAGCCAATTAACGGATACGGCCAACCGCGCCGCACAACAATTAGCAACAGCTCCGCCGGCGGAATTACGCTTTGGCGACCTTTTATTAAAAGGCGGTTGGGTTATGTTGCCTATAGGTATTTTAGCGGTTTTAGGCTTAGTTATATTTTTCGAGCGGTATTTTACCATCCGCAAAGCGGCAAAAAACGAGTCGCAGTTAATGCAACAGGTGCGTGGCAGCGTATTGGCGGGCAATCTGGATTCGGCCATTGCCATTTGCCGCAATAGCAACACGCCATTGGGCCGTATGCTGCAAAAAGGCTTGTTACGCATAGGCCGCCCTATAAAAGATATTGAAGGTGCTGTAGAGAACATTGGTAAACTGGAGGTATCTAAACTAGAAAAGAACATAGGCATTTTGGGTATTATAGCTGGTATAGCCCCTATGCTGGGCTTTTTGGGCACAATAGCGGGTGTAATTAAAATCTTTTTTGATATCTCGCAAACAGGTGATATTGGTATAGGCACTATATCCGCCGGTTTATATGTAAAGATGGTAACATCGGCTGCGGGGTTATTCGTCGGTATGGTTGCTTACATATGCTACCATATTTTGAATATGATGGTAGATAAGGTGATCTTAAAACTGGAAACAGACGCAATTGAATTTATTGACCTGTTAGAAGAACCAAGCAAATGAATTTAAGAAAAAGAAAAAGAGGAGCCTCTGCCGAAGTACACACGTCGGCCATGAATGATATCATGTTCTTCCTGCTTTTGTTTTTCCTCATCGCGTCAACGGTGGCCAATCCAAACGTTATCAAGTTGATGCTGCCTAAATCATCCAGCGGAAAATCGATATCAAAAAAAACAATAGTAGTATCTATAACACAGGACCTTAAATACTATGTAGAAAAAAAGGAAACACCGGTGGCCAGTTTGAGCAGCACCTTAGAGAGCTACAAAAAATTGGCAGAAGAAGTGACTATAGTTTTATACGTTGAGAAGACAGTATCTATACAGGATGTGGTGCAGGTAATGGATGTGGCTCAAAAATTGAATATGAAACTGGTTTTGGCAACAGAACCGAAAGGGTAGTGATTAGTTAACAGAGATTAGTTGATCGGGTTAAACCGAAAAAACTAATGACCAATGACCCAATGACAAATGACTAACTACGAACACGAAGAAAATAATTATCCCAAAGCATTCTTAGCTACAGGCATTATCATGACTGTGCTTATTGCCGCGTGCTGGTTTATCGTGTTCGGTACGCCACCCCTGCCCGAAAACGGAACCGGCGGCATTTTGGTGAATTACGGTACGGTTGATGAAGGTATGGGCAGCGATTATATGAGCACTGAGGAGCCGTCAGCTGCAGAGAATGCTAACAATACCAAACCCGATAAAGTAACCGATGCCACTCCTACTCCCGAGAAAACACAGGTAGAAAGCAGTGATAAAAACGTTGTGACCCAAAACAGCGAAGATGCACCCGAAGTTGCGGCAAACGCTAAAAAGCCAAGCAATACAGTAGCTACTCAACCCGATAAAGCTCCACCCAAGCCAACCGTCAACCAAAATGCGTTATATAAAGGCAAAACCAATAACGGCACCGGCGAGGGCGACGGAAATGGCAATGCGCCCGGCAACCAGGGCAAGCCGACAGGCAGTACGCTTACCAATAACTATGACGGTACAGGATCTGGTAATGGAGGTAACCTATCGATGGCTCAACGTAGTTTTACCTCAAGACCAATAGTGATCTATAATGGCAGGCAGGAAGGAAGAGTAGTGGTGCAACTGCGCGTTGACAAAAATGGCAGCGTTGTGGAAGCCACAGCAGGTGCCCGGGGCACTACTATTGTCGATCCAGCATTGCTAAAAAAGTGTGAAGATGCCGTTCGTAGCTCCCGCCTTAATGCGCTTGAAAATGCTCCTGGGCTACAGGAGGGTACGGTTACGTTTATGTTTAAGGCGCAATAACGTTAGTACGTATCTTTAAAATCGAATGAAAAAAGCTATTTTTCTTTTGACAATCTTAAGCTTTTTCTCATGTAAAAAATCAGTCACGTTAACTCATTATCAGTATAAGGATATTAAGGTTACCAGGGTAGATAAGGGCGAAAAAGTATTCTTCTCATATGGGTATTTTAATGATGAAAGTACTGCTGTGGATAGCGCTGGTGTAGTGGTAGATTGCAGCTTCGATCACTTTTTGTTTGGATTTCTTCTTTTTCACCAAAATGGCAGTGTTGAAGTTATCAGTGGCGGAGGTGGCAATTATAAAATGCAGAAAAAAGGTACGATGGTTTTTTACGACGATAAATCTTCTTTTAACTTAGATAATTTTAAATCAGGTAACTACAACAATCTCTACCAGATTAGCGATAACTTAGACCTTGAACAAAAAAGGAATAATGCTTTTGGCAGTATAGTAAAGATTATAAAATGAAATAGCCTCTTGGCAATGAAGAATTTTATTTATTTGTATATGTTTTTCAATTATGAGCAAAGAAATATCAGACGGAGCGTTTTGTAAAGTTATTGGTGGTACCCATAAAGGCAAATCGGGCATTGTGCGCGACATTCATACCAGTAAGACCGGGGCAGTTACCATCACTGTTGTGCAAGCTGATGGAGTGCGTTTTAAAACCTTGGCCAAAAGCGTTGAGTTGTAGATTCGAGCGTGGACGCTTGAATTGGCGGAGTCTATTTGATCATTAATCTTAAAACGATCAGAAGAGCAAGAATGACAAGCGAAAAAACAGTGCCGACAGGTAAGTACCAAAGCGTGAAAACACACCTGATAACGCCAAAAGTAAATGCCCAATCAAAATTGCTTATATATACTGCTGTAAAACATAACCAAGCCAGGCCGAATATAATAAACAGCGGCCCCAGCTTAAAAACATCAATATTAAAAAACTGAAAGATATTGGCCCAGGGCCCGGGTTTAGCGGGTCCAATATATTTGCCGTTTTTGAGTACATAAATCCCGTCAATCAGCATAAACCCGCCATTGAGCAAACTCAAAATGATGATCGCTGTTTTCATAGTTAAATGTACAAATACGAATACAGACAAGGAAATCTGTCTCTGCAGGGTACATCTTCCTAAGACTTTTGTGCGCTAAACTACCATTGAACCAAGCTTAATGTCATAAAAAAGTTGCTTTTTGTCAATTTTTTATGCCTCGTTTGCTTTAGCTTTATTTTTCTAAGGGTGCCCCGCACGTTAGCGTTGCCATACCAATTATAAAACACTATTAGTTTAAATAATATGAAAAGAAGAACTTTGATAAAAGGCGGGTTAGCCGGCTTATCATCACTTTATTTATCCCGCACGTTAGGGAACAGCCTGCTCACGCCATATGCTCCGCAAATCCAAACAGGTCCGTTTAAGCCAACCTGGGATTCACTTGCGCAGTACCAGGTTCCTGATTGGTTTAGGGATGCCAAGTTTGGTATGTGGGCACATTGGGGGCCTCAGTGCCAGCCCGAGCGTGGCGACTGGTATGCGCGCGGCATGTACCAGGAAGGTAGCGATCAATACAAATATCACGTAGCGAAGTACGGACATCCGTCAAAATTTGGCTTTAAAGACGTGATAAACGAGTGGAAAGCCGATAAATGGGATCCTGAAGCGCTGGTATCGATTTATAAAAAAGCCGGCGCCAAATATTTTATGGCCCTGGCTAACCATCATGATAATTTTGATTTGTATGATAGCAAATATCACCGTTGGAACTCAACCAAACTTGGCCCCAAAAAGGACCTGATAGGCGGTTGGGCTAAGGCAGCTAAAAACAACGGACTGCCCTTTGCGGTAAGTGTACATGCTTCGCACGCGTGGAGCTGGTACGAAACCTCGCAGCGCGCCGATAAAAGCGGACCGTTAGCCGGTGTACCCTATGACGGAAAAACGACCAAAGCCGATGGAAAAGGTAAATGGTGGGACGGCTATGACCCGCAGGAATTGTATGCGCAAAATCATCCGCTAAGCGAGGGCAGCGATAAAAACAACACCATTCACGGGCAGTGGAATTGGGGTAACGGTGTAAACCCGCCCACTAAGGAATACATGGAGAACTTTTATAACCGCACCATTGATCTGATTGACAAATACGGGCCGGAGTTGGTTTATTTTGATGATACCGCATTGCCGTTGTGGCCGGTGAGCGACGCGGGCTTACGTATTGCAGCACATTTATATAATACCAGCATAAAAAAGCATGGCAAGTTAACAGCAGGTGTTTTTGGAAAGATATTAGACGAGCAACAGCGTAAATGTATGATATGGGATATTGAGCGCGGCCAAAGCAATAAAATTGAACAATTGCCATGGCAAACCGATACCTGCATTGGCGAATGGCATTACGACAGGCGGGTTTATGATAATAACCGCTATAAAACCCCTGCCACTGTTATACACACGCTTATAGATGTAGTAAGCAAAAACGGCAACCTGATGCTGAACGTTCCGCTGCGCGGCGACGGATCAATTGACGATAAGGCCAGGGCAACCGTTGATGGTATAACCGAATGGATGGCCATAAACAGCGAATCTATTTACGGCACGCGCCCATGGACAGTATTTGGCGAAGGCCCCGCCATTGCCGGTGCCGCCCCTATAAGTGCGCAGGGTTTTAACGAGGGAAAGGGTAAACCATTTACTGCCGAGGACATACGCTTTAATGCCAAGGGCAAAGTGCTTTACGCTACCCTGATGGGCTGGCCCGAAAATAAGTCGGCTTTAATAAAAACTTTGGGCACCGGCCAAAGCAAGATTGGCAGCGTTAGTTTATTAGGCGCACCGGGTAAACTTACCTTTACACAATCGGCAGAGGGTTTAAAAGTTGCACTGCCCGAGCAGGCACCCGGCAAAATTGCTTATGTATTAAAAATTGAGGGCGCTATTGGGTAACATTTAATTTATCAATAGCGAGTACATTAAACGCAAAAGGACATCATAATAAAGCCCCCGATAATCACCGGGGGCTTTATTATTGGTTAATTATTCACCACCGCCCAATATGCTTTTTTACGCTGTCCGTTAACATCAAATAGCAGCGGATACGCTTTAAGCATCATCGGTGTGGCAGGTTTTGCATCTCCGGCTGAACCTCCCCCACGGCTATCTAACCAACTACCCCTATCCGATACATTCCAAAAAGTAACCGCTTTT
>CBFGNU010000099.1:0-12272 GCA_965650195.1 uncultured Mucilaginibacter sp.
AAAAAACCACGTATAGGCTTAGGAAATACTATTGAAGGCGTGACTAGTGAGCAGTTAAACCAGGTGCCAACAGGCTTTAACAATAATATAATTTGGAATATGGGCCATTTGGTAGCTACCCAACAAGTGGTTTGCTACCGCAGAGGGGGCGTTGAACCAATAGTAGACGCCGAGTTTATCAATGCTTATGCGCCCGGTACGCGTCCGGAGAAATTTGTCACAGTTGAGGAGTTGCAACGCATCCAGGAACTGTTTGTTACCACGCTGGAACAATTTGAGCTAGATCTGCAAACGGATCTGTTTGAAAACTATACACCATGGACCACCCGTTATGGAGTTGACATCAACAACATAAGTGATATTGTGAATTTTCTGCCATTTCATGAGGGTTTGCATGTAGGTTATATATGGGCGTTAAAAAGAGCCTTGTTAGCCCCCTAACCACCTAAAGGGACATCTCAGAAATAATTCGACGTTATTTTGGCAGAAGGCCCGAGTTAAATTGCAAATCTATTCTCATGCGATAACAATTCATAGCTGTATCGCCTAGCTTCGCTATTAGCTTATAGTTTACTACCGCTCCTACCGCGGCGCCTATTACGGGCAGCAATTGGGCCATTTTAGCGAGATCAATATAATCGCGATATTCCTGCTGAAAGGTGCGCCAGTTAAACTCCTGCACGTCATTTGGCAGGCTTTCGCAGTATTCCTGCCAATTTTCTGTCAGCTTATAAACCTCGTTCCGCTTTTGCTGACTACTAAACGCCAATTGGAAGATATAAAGAATATACAAACGCTCGCGGTAATCATCCACATCAAACCCATAAAGCGCAGCAATTTCAAAAAGTAGTTTCATTTTCAAGGCCAGCAAGATAGGGAAATCAGCTAATCCCATTAAAAAGCCGCCCGCACCAGTAACAGCGCCTTCAACAGATGCCGTCTTCTGATAAAACTCCACTCTATTTTTGACATTAGCTTCGCGCAGTTGAAAAGAAACATCAGGTTTGGCCGAACTTGTGGTGTGCTGCGCGCCAAATAATACGCCCTTCACCATTTTCTCAATAATTGTGGTGATAGTGGGATGCATTTTCTCGGGAATGATATCGTTGATCTTGTTCTGCAAACCCTTGGCAATGCGGTCGCCCAGCGACGGCTTTTTCTGCATTTTGTGCTGCCAAAACTGTAATTGAATATGGGCTTGTTGCTCGTAGGTCATGTTGTTATTGAAGATACATAAATAATGCCGTTTTACACTTTGCTTGAATCAGCCCAATAACAAAAAAGGCCCGGTAAACCGGGCCTTTCAAAATTTTTAACGGGTATATTATACGCCTAACAGTAACCTTGCAGGATCTTCCAGTAATTGCTTAACCCTTACCAGGAAGCTTACCGACTCACGACCATCAACAATTCGGTGGTCATATGATAAGGCTAAGTACATCATCGGACGGATAACAACCTGACCATTTACTGCAACCGGGCGCTCAATAATATTGTGCATACCCAATATCGCAGATTGCGGCGAGTTTATAATCGGGGTTGAAAGCATAGACCCGAATACACCACCATTAGTGATGGTAAACGTTCCGCCTGTCATTTCATCTAATGTAAGTTTGCTTTCGCGAGCTTTACCGGCTAGCGTAATGATAGCTTTCTCTATTTCGGCCAGACTCATGCTATCCGCGTTACGGATAACTGGTACAACCAAACCTTTTGGAGCAGATACAGCGATAGAGATATCAGCAAAATTGCTGTAGATCACTTCTTCGCCTTCTATACGTGCGCCAACAGCCGGCCAATCTTTTAAAGCCTCGGTTACTGCTTTGGTAAAGAACGACATAAAGCCTAAACCAACGCCGTATTTCTCTTTGAATTTATCTTTGTACTTACCACGCAGTTCCATAATTGGCTGCATATCCACTTCGTTAAAAGTGGTAAGCATGGCAGTTTCATTTTTAACAGCAACTAAACGCTTGGCAACTGTTTTACGCAATGGCGACATCTTTTCGCGACGCTCATCACGCGCTCCCGCTTTTGCTGGGGCGGCAGCAGGTGCAGGTGCAGCGGCCGGTTTAGCAGCAGGTGCAGGCGCGGCAGCTTGTGCCTGTACGGCGTCTTCTTTAGTAATGCGGCCATTAACACCGCTTCCGCTAACAGCAGAAGGGTCAATGCCTTTTTCGGCCAATATTTTTCCGGCAGCCGGTGATGGCGTGCCTGATGCGTAGTTTTTATCAGCAATAACCGGTGCGTTTGCAGCAGCAGGGGCTGGTGCAGCGGCGGCTGGTGCAGAAGCAGCAGCGCCGCTTCCTGATATACTTGCAACTTCGGCGCCAATAGTCAACACATCGCCTTCGTTGGCAATGGTGGTTAAAACGCCCGCTTTATCGGCAGTCAATTCAAATGTTGCTTTGTCTGATTCCAGTTCGGCAATAGCCTCATCCATCGCTACGGTCTCGCCGTTCTTTTTCAACCAGCGGGACAAAGTAACTTCGGTTATTGACTCGCCAACAGGTGGAACTTTTATTGCAGATGCAGCGCCTCCGGTTGATGCAGGAGCAGCTACAGCAGCCGGTGCGGCATTGGCCTGTGGTACAGGGGCAGCTTCCTTTGCAGGAGCAGCAGCAGCGGGTGCGCCACCATCTTCAATACTGGCAACAGCAGCACCAATGGCTATTACATCGCCAACATTCACTAAAGTTTTTAAAGTGCCCGCTTTTTCAGCAGTTAACTCAAATGTGGCTTTATCTGATTCCAACTCGGCAATAACTTCATCCATCGCTACCGTATCGCCATCTTTTTTTATCCAGTTAGCAAGGGTAACTTCAGTGATTGATTCGCCTACCGGCGGAACTTTGATCTCTAAACTCATATATTTCTTTGTTGTAGTTCTATTTAGCTTGTACGTATTACGTTATACGTGCTACGTTTTATTTTTTGCCATTACTACGTATAACGTACAACGTCAAACGTATAACATAACAAACTTATTAATCCGCTCCGGCTATCGCCATTTTTTGCGCAGTTTCTTTAATTACCTTTTTTACTTTTTTTCCTGCCGGTGATTCAAACGCTTTTGAAATAATGTGCAGCTGCTGCGCGGCGTGTTGCTTAGCATATCCTGTTGCCGGGCTACTTGCTTCTAAACGGGCAAGAACATCGTCAAATTTCAAAGCATCTTCCGTACGGGATTTGCGCCACAGATATGGCCACGCACCACTATTTTCCGGTTCTTCCTGTACCCAGATAAAATCTTCTGCTTTGGTATAAGCAGCACGTATTTTTGCTATTTGATCTACCGGAGTTGGATACAATTGCTCTAAACGTACAATCGCTACGTCTTTTCGATCATCCACCTGTTGTTTCTCTAACAGATCATAGTAGATCTTACCAGAACAGAATAATACACGTTTAACTTTTTTCTTATCAGCAAAGTTGTCGTCAATTACTTCGCGGAAACCGGCATCTGTAAAGTCGGCAAGCGGCGATACACATTTGGGATTACGCAATAAACTTTTTGGTGTAAACACTACCAGTGGTTTGCGGAAATCGCGAGCCAACTGCCTGCGTAAAACGTGGAAGAAGTTGGCGGGTGTAGAGCAATTGGTTACCTGGATATTATTATCGGCACAAAGCTCCATAAAGCGCTCAATACGTGCTGATGAATGTTCCGGGCCCTGACCTTCATAGCCGTGTGGCAACAACATAACCAGGCCGTTACCGCGTTGCCATTTGGTTTCGCCGCTTACAATATATTGGTCAATAATAGTTTGTGCACCATTAAAGAAGTCACCAAACTGGGCCTCCCATATTGTTAAGGCATGCGGGTTAGCTAAAGCATAACCATATTCAAAACCTAACACACCATACTCTGATAATAGTGAGTTATAGATATGAAAACGTTGACCACCGTCTATAGTTGCCAGCGGTGTGTATTCTTCTTCTGTATCAGGCAGTGTAACTACTGCATGGCGATGCGAGAAAGTACCACGTTTAACATCCTCACCGCTTAAACGAACTCTACTGCCTTCGTTTAGTAATGAACCGTAAGCAAGCAGCTCACCCATCGCCCAGTCAAAAGTGTGAGTTTCGTTAACCATTTTGGCACGATCCTCAAACAGTTTTTCTATCTTTTTAAAGAATTCCTTGTCCTTAGGTAGATCAGTAAGTTTTTTACCTATGCCCAGCAAAGTATCTTTATCAACTGCAGTGTCTGTTGATTTTACCACCTCTTGTTCTTCTGCCAAATGCAAGCCTTGCCATGCACCTGCAAACATTTCTATTGATTCTGTAAAGCGTTCTTGCGCTTTAGTTTCCTCTAATTGTTGTTGCAACAGATCTCTGAATTCTTTCTCCATCTGTTTCACCGTAGCCTCGTCAATGCTACCCTCAGCCAATAATTTTGACAAGTATACCTGGCGCGGGTTTGGATGCGCATCAATAGCTTTGTATAATACAGGCTGGGTAAATTTAGGCTCATCCGCCTCGTTATGGCCATAACGGCGATAGCATAAAATGTCTATAAATACGTCCTCATGGAAGATCTGACGATACTCCATAGCCATATTAATAACATATGCCAAAGCCTCAACATCATCACCGTTTACGTGAAAAACCGGCGATTGTACCACTTTGGCAATATCAGTACAGTAAGTACTTGAACGTGCATCTTTAAAGTTAGTGGTAAAACCTATCTGGTTATTAATAACCAAATGTATGGTACCACCTGTGCGGTAACCATCCAATTTCTCCATTTGCAACACCTCGTAAACAATACCCTGGCCCGCAACAGAGGCATCACCATGTATTATTATCGGTGCAATCTGGGTATGATCGCCACCGTATTTAAAGTCTATTTTTGAGCGGGTAAGGCCCTCAACAACCGGAGCAACGGCTTCCAGATGCGAAGGGTTAGGGCAAAGGCTAAGATGCACTTTGTTTCCGTTCTCGGCATCAACATCAGTTGAGTAACCCAAGTGATACTTAACATCTCCGCCGAAGGGAGAATCCATATCATAATTCTTTCCTTCAAACTCAGAGAATATCTCTTTGTAACTTTTCTTCATGATGTTGGCCAGCACGTTCAAACGCCCGCGGTGAGCCATACCAATTATAAATTCTTTAATGCCAATAGTAGCACCTTTTTGAATAACTGAATCCATTGCAGGGATCAGCGCTTCGGCCCCCTCAAGCGAGAAGCGTTTCTGACCCAAGAACTTGGTGCCTAAAAAGTTTTCGAAGATTACTGCCTCGCTCACTTTTTTAAGCATCAGCTTTTTATCTTCTTTAGAAAACGACGGCTTATTGCGCGTGCTTTCCATGCGGTCTTCAAACCACTTAACCTTTATAGGGTTACGTATGTATTTATACTCAACACCTATTGTACCACAATAGGTTTCTTCAACCATCTGTATAATATCACGCAGCTTGGCAGGGCCAATTTTAACTTCGTGACCGGCGTTAAATACCGTATCCAGATCAGCTTCGCTTAAACCAAAAGTGTCAAGCTCTTTGCCCGGAAAGTAATGACGACGCTCGCGTACAGGGTTTGTTTTTGCAAATAAGTGCCCGCGGCCGCGATAGCCGTCGATCAAATTGAGTACGTTAATTTCTTTTAAAAAGTGCTGAGGTGTTTCTGCACTGATTACGGGAGCTTCAGAGCTTCTCCCAAAATCAAATCCTTCAAAAAATTTCTGCCACCCAAAATCAACTGATTCAGGGTCTTGCTTGTAACTTTCGTATAAAGAATCTATAAATGCTGCGTTTCCTTGATTAATATAATTGAGGCTATTCATGGTCGACCATTCTAAACAATGTTACAAAAGTAATCATAACGTGCAATAAACCTTAAATTAAATTGTAAATGATTTAATACGTTTCTATTGCGAAAACAAGGTTCTTGCTGCTTTTTAACAGCGATTTTAAATTCAATATACCCTTTGTGTAATTTTTAATGCAGAATTTTAACCAGGAAGGCACGCAGGTGAGATATGCCTTCAAAAAGAACGGCCAGCAGACCAATAATTATTGTAAATTCTTCAAAGGAGTTCATATATCAAATATACATAAACCAATAGGCAAATTTGTTTATTGGTTGTAATTTTCAGACAGCCTGCGCCAACGAAGATTGGCCGGCAGCGGGAGCGTCGGGAAGCCACCTGGTTATAAAGTCACCTTTAGTATTTAACTCTTCAGGGTTTTTACCGCTATTAAAGTATTTATCATCGCGTGCATTCCGGCCAATACCTGCTACATATGCCCAATTGCCCCAATTACTTGCGGGTGAATAGTCTATAAGTTTTTCCTCAAAATAAGCAGCACCACGACGCCAGTCAACTTCCAGTTCATTTACCAGATAAGCTGCTACCATTTGCCTGCTAAAATTGCTGATGTAGCCCGTTGCATTCAATTTATGCATGCTGGCGTCAACAAATGGTACACTTGTATTACCTGATTTCCATTTTTCGAAAAGCTCATTGGTAAACGCGTCATTTTCTATAGAAATGTCGCCTGCGTTGAAATATTTGGTGCCGTGCTTTTTAAACATGAATCTGAAATAATCGCGCCAAAGTAGTTCCAATTCAAGTGCATCGCTGTTATAGCGTTTGGCCGCCCAATATACTTGCCGCATAGATAAACACCCCAGTGAAAGCCAAGGTGAAAGCTTAGAAGCATTACGAGGGCTTTTACCTGAGTTGGGCTGCGCAAGCTCAGAAAAATATTGCTCAAGCCTAAGCAGCCCACTGGTTTCGCCGCCGGTAAACCTGGTGCGCGACCGTACATCATCCAAAGGCTCTTCCAAACCTAATTGGGCAAGAGTTGGCAATTCGCCGGCATCGCTAATAGCCGGAGTATTAATTACATCAGGCGTATCTAATACCGGGCGTACCGCGCTCTCGCGCTCAGTTTTCTTTCTGAAAATGGCAAAACTATCCGGAATGTCTTTTATGGGGAATGGAAGATCCTCTTTATGATACAACGTATGCCCAATAAAATGTTTTAAGTTGAGTTTAATCTTCCACAAAGCGGTTTCAACCTGTTCAGAAATATCAGTCTCCTCATGCGCTACCTCGCGGTGATGATAAACCTCGTTAACATCGTACTCCAAAGCTAACTGCGGCAAAACTTCGGCAGGGTTACCTATACGTAAAATTAATTCACTATTTAGCTCCCGCAGATTTTTGCGAAGATCAGCAACAGATTCGAGCAGAAAACGCGCCCTTATGTTGCCTGTTTTGGATGAGCGTGACGCGTTCTTTTGAAAATAATAAGGATCAAAACAATATACTGGCAGTACCTTATCGGCTTTACGCACCGCTTCTAACAATATCTCGTTATCATGGATACGCAAATCATTCCTGAACCAAACCAAAATTGTTTTTTCACTCATATCAACAAACGCGGGCGCTACGTGAATTTTAGATCAACAAATTTGCAATTTATTTAGATTAATTATTGTTTTATTACCATTATTTGACATCGTTGTAACATTTTGGTGGGCGATTTTAATATTTTTGGCGATGATTTATAGGTCTTACAAGGGAAAATCAATTTGAAAAATTTCGCAGTTATTTTTGATATGGATGGCACTATGGTAGATAACACACCATATCACTATCGCACCTGGAAGGTTTTGTTTGAAAAGTACGGCTTGGGCGATTTAACATCGCAAACTTATTATTCCGAATTTAGCGGCGTACCTGTTTTTGATACAGTACAAAGGCTTTTTGGCGATAGCCGCGATAACACGGCGTTGCAACAACTCGTCAAAGAGAAAGAAACCGTTTACCAGGACCTTTATACAAAACATGCCGTACCGGTTAATGGATTGGTCGAGCTTTTAACCGAACTAAAACAGGCCGGAGTCAAATTGGCAATCGCCTCATCTGCATCAATACACGATATTAATTTTGTGTTAGATCGCATCCATGTACGAGATTATTTTGATGTGATTGTTGACGGCAGTCAGGTAATCAAAGGAAAACCCAGCCCTGAAATATTTTTAAAAACAGCTGAACACCTGCAAACCTTGCCTGAAAATTGTGCTGTTATTGAAGACTCAATAGCAGGCATAAAGGCGGGGAATGCAGCAGGAATGAAAGTAATTGGTATTACTACCGGCAATACTGCCGAGAAGTTGCAGCCATCGGCATTGGTGATAAATGATTTTACCGAATTGGACGTAAGAGGTCTGTCAGATCTATTCAATTAATTTAACCTGTTTTTACATAATTTAGCACCCTTACCAATTAACAACAATATGTTTATTAAAGATACTTTTGTACACACCGTATATTTCTGGTTAAAAAACCCCGCTGACATTGACACCTTTGTTGAAGGCGTTAAAGGCCTTGCCAAAATAAGCCAGCTGCGCGATGTGCATGTGGGCGTTCCTATACCAAGCGACAAACCAATTGTAGAAAGCTCATATCACGTTTCACTACTTACCTTGTTTGACAGCAAAGCAGATCATGATGCTTATCAAGTTGACCCTATTCATGAAGGTTTTTTGGCCAATTATGTTAAACAATATGTTGAGCGCGTAATGGTGACAGATAGTGTTGACGCTTAGATTAATTAAGCGTTTTGCCATTTATATCAACCGCCCTTGCAAAAGGGTTTAGGTATTTGTTAGCTAATACGGCAAATTCGCGGCGGGTAACGGGCTTATTCAAGTCAAAATCTGATTTGAATTTGTATTCTGTTTTCCATGCTTTTTGCATGGTTATTTTAAAGTCGTTCGGATCTGTCAAAGTTATTTCGCTGATTAGCGAAAGCAAATTACCTACAGTGAATTTTTCACCGGGTTGTTCCTTGTTCATCCATAAAAACACACGGGAATAAATTTCTGTTAGCACCGGTTTAATTTCGGCTGTAGCGACGGTAGAATCGGGCATAAACTCAAAATATTCCGTCTTTTTCCTTTCAGCAACATTTACATCCACTCCTTTTAATAAACCCGTAGTAGCAATTTGTTGTATGGCGCGATAATAAGGGTCGTTACGCTCAACATCAGTAAAATATAATAAGGAGCCTTTAAAGTCTAACAGTTCTATTTGAACCACCCGCACATCTAATTTTTTTGTGGTAGTTTTAAAAAACGCACAAAAAGCGGCCGTTGCTCCCACGCCTTGTCCAAGGGCTATTTTAGATGTCAAGTTGTTCGCCCCTTTAGGAAACAGTGTTTTGTTGAGCGTTAACAGATTATCAGCATCCTTTACAAATACAGCATTTAACGGAACGTAATAAACGGGGCCATTAGGATAATTTACGGCACCGGCATGCGCATCAACATCATATGTGCCGGATGATATAGATGTACGATAGAGCGTTGTAGCGCCTTTATCCAACCAGGTCTTAATATCAGGCGGTAAAGTGGCGCCTGCTTTGGTTATCATTTCGCCATCTTCTGTTCCGTCGATCAACACCTTGGCTTTAATCGTTACCTTTTCACCTTTTATTACCACCTCCAATTTCCAGCCTGTTCCATCTTTTTCGATTGATGTGTAGGCTACATTGATCTTTGATGTAAGCATTTTTACCGAATCAGCCATCCTTTTCAGGGCAGCGCCTGCAGCATAAGGCTCAAACTTTAAGGCTTTTGATAAGGTATCGTAACCCGGCGTTTTTTTGTAGTACTCCCGCAGTTCTTTATCCACCTCTTCCCAAATGCCAGATGGCGCGTAGGTCGGCTCGTTAAGCGTTATCATTTTTTGTAATGACAATTCCTCTAACCATGGCCCATTTAATAATAGTAAAGTTTTCACCTTGCTGCGTCCGCTTTGAATGGCAGCTGCAATAGCACTTGTACCATTACCAATTACAACCACATCGGTTTTAATGGTTTCGGCATAAGTAAAGCAGCAGCTAAAAAGCAGGATGATTACAAGTAGTTTTTTTACCATTGGCTGAGATAAGAGCATTTACAAAACGCTAATTTAGCGCAAAGCTTGTATAAAGCACTATTTTATTATACCTGATAACCCTTACCCAAATGACAGACGAAAAACTAAAGTACCCAATTGGTAATTTTATAGTACCCGACGCTTATACTAACGAGAGCATCAGCCAATGGAAAAGCGACATTAAAGAGTTACCCGCGTTGATAAGACAGGCCGTTGCCGGTTTATCTGATGAGCAATTGGAAACCCCTTACCGGCCTGATGGCTGGACCATAAGGCAAGTGGTGCATCATATAGCCGATAGTCATACTAATTCTATTATCCGTTTTAAATGGGCAATGACAGAGGATAACCCGACCATAAAAGCTTATCATGAGGACCTGTGGGCAAAATTGGCCGATTATAAATTACCGATTGAACCCTCGCTAATAATGCTTGAAGGTATACACGCACGCCTTACCGCTTTATATGAAAGTTTTACAGAGGATGATTGGAACCGTACTTTTATACACCCCCAAACGGGCGCGACTATATCGTTAAAAAGAAACCTTGCCCTTTACTCATGGCACGGAAAGCACCATTTGGCGCACATTGAGCAGGCTAAGCAGAACTTTTAAACGTCAATTATTTGTTTTTCCAGACCTGATAATAACCTGAGTTTGCCAAATCAAACACCATATTATTATCAGTAGATGGGTGGTCCTTGCTTATGGTGATGTCGCGGTAGGTGTATAGTTTTTCGCGAGTAGAACTTGCCGGCAGCTGGATGGCTATGATATAGTTACCAGCTTCTTCAAACTCCGACATATAATTAGTGTATCCCGGATGGGTTTTAAAATACTCGGCTAGTGTATTTTCATTATTGACTATTGCAGCGTCGGTTGATTTTAAAAGAGCAAAATTTGCATAAATTTTATCGCTGCCGACGTATGCAGAAGCAGCAACGGTTATGAGTAAAGGTTTTGAATGATCTATTCTACAACCAAACATGCACAGGCTAACCATTATAAGCGATAAGGAAGTTATGTGTTTAATCATATTTTAATCCGGTTTTAACAGTTCGTAAGGTACGGTTTAATGGCACGTTATTTAACTCAGTTAATTAAAATTGATTTAACAAGTAAAAGCTATCTTTATAGTATATGAACAGTCGCCGTAAATTTCTCCAATCGGGCGTTGCCCTTGCAGGTTTAAATCTGTTACCATCTGTCAACCTGTTTGCCGGGCCATCATCGCCACAAATAAAAAAACCTGCGGATTTTAAGCTGCGGTTCGCGGTTGCATCCGATGGGCATTATGCACAGCCGGGTACCGATGGCGACAAATTTTATGGCGACCTGATAAAATGGCTGACCAAAGAGCATCAGGACAATCATTTGGACATGGTAATCATCAACGGCGACCTGGTGCATGACCGCCCCGACCTGTTGCCAAAAATAAAACAAACCTACCTGGATAAATTACCCGTGCCGTGTTACACTGTACCGGGTAATCATGATCATGTTGATGCCGCGATGTGGAAGGATGTGTTTGGTTATGAAGATAACCATGTTGTGGATAAAGGCGATGTTGGTTTTGTATTAGCCAACACCACAGATAAACAAGGTAAATACATTTGTCCGGATGCTGCCTTTCTGAAAAAATCGTTAGATGACTTTAAAAGCAAACCCATTGTTTTTGTTGTGCTACATGTTCCGCCCCACCAATGGCTGCCGGAAGAAAAAACAAATTTTGTTGATTGCCCCGCAACTATTGAGCTCTTGCACAGTTACCCGAATGTAAAAGCCGTGCTTCACGGGCATGAGCATACGCTTGATGTGATACGTTATACCGGCAAACTACCGCATATATTCGACGCGCACTTTGGTGGTAACTGGGGAACAACTTATAAAGGGTACCGTATTTTTGAAGTTTCTGCTAATAATGCTATTAATACTTATCAGGTGAATGGCAGCCAGAACCCGGTTATTAATTCGACTAAATTGTAGAGGATATTTGCATATAAACAAAAACGGCCCCGAGATTCGGAGCCGTTTTTGTTTTGAAAGATATTTTGATGTTACATCATGGTCACTGTCTTTTTAACAATATTACCCGATGTTAAATTTTTCTCATCGGGTTGCGAGCCACCAACGCTCAACGTCAATTTACCTTTTAACGGGGTTATCTTACCGTTTGCATTCGGTACGGAAAGATCAGCAGCTGATAGCGTGAATGTCACCAGTTTGCGCTCGCCTGCTTTTAAGGATATTCTGTTAAAACCCTTCAATGCTTTTAGCGGTGTTTTCTGCGCGTTATTATTGTAAGTAAGATATAATTGAGCCACTTCATCGCCTGCCATTTTACCAGTGTTGGTAACAGCTACGGTTACAG
>CBFGNU010000100.1:0-12200 GCA_965650195.1 uncultured Mucilaginibacter sp.
TTCTAAAAAGCTAATATTAAACAGCAGTACCGATTCGTTGAAGGGTTGATCAAGTGTAAAGTTAGCAGGAATGGTGATCCACCCCGACCTTAAAGCCACGATCTCTGATAAAATATAAAGCGGAAAGTAATCAATAATAAATGCCAGCAATCTCATCCCAAAATTGGCCAGGTTGTCACCGGTAGGGAAATGAATGCCTTTTGATTTAAAATAATCAATAAACTCCGGCATCTCTGAAGCGTACAGCCACTTATCGTTTAATAGCGTAGACAATTGCGTGTTCACATCCATTCCTTTTTGCACCAACTCGCGGTAGGTAAAAGGTCCTGTTCTTTCGTCGCCATCCAACAGATAATATTCTTTCTCCATATTGCCCGAAGGTAGATATTTAGCGTGATTTTTTAAAGGAAATTAACCCTGTCGGCTATAAACGGTCGCCTTTACAAAATCACCCAAAAAAGCCTTTGAATTAACATGTTTATAACGCTGCTTAGCGAAAAGATGTTTTACATCAGGCAGTTTCGTAGCCTCTATACCACATAATATTTTAAAGAAGGTGTGCATGGTTTTAAGCAGTATTTTTTGCCACAATTTTCCGGTCGGTTCAAAATCGGTATACAGCCATAAACCCTCGGGTTTGAGGGAAGAATGTAAATGATTGAATATTTTTTGGGCTGTTTGCTCATTAAAATTGTCAAACAAAAACGGCGTAACAATCACATTAAAATCAGGCTTTAGAACTATGTCCTCAACAGCCGAATTGATGAATGTTACATGGTTGGCACCAATGTTTCGTTTAGTAGATATCGCCATCATTTTGGCGGATATTTCTACATAAGTTATTTTAAGTCCGGCAGGGTGCAGCCTGATTATCTCGTCCAAGATCCAACCCGTTCCACCGCCAACTATTAAAATGTTTGATGCAGGTGGCAGGTATTGAAGCAAATAAACCTGCGATTGGATGATAGCGTTGCCAAACACCAGCCGTGATAAGCGATCATAAAACCAGGCGGCGTTATCGTAGTTGTTCGCCATCCTCTTAAATCAAAGTAAATAACACTAAAAACAGGTATTGCAATATCAGCACACCATCCAGATAGAAGAAATAATAGTACTCGTTCTTCTGCCAGTTTGATTTGAAGATCAACCAGCCGGTTAAAATGGCAGTGAGCGTTAATGCAAAAAAATCTTTGTTAAAACCGTTGGCGCGAAACAGGAACAATAAAACAATATATCCTCCCAAAAGCACCTGGCAAAACAGATAAGCGTTCTTCTCGCACCAAACCACAGGAATAGTACGCAGATTGGTTTTGCGGTCCTCAAACAGGTCGCGGATATCAAATGGGATAGTGAGTGCGGCAATAAACAGAAAGCGTTTAGCCAAAAGGATCATGCCATCCCGCATGGAAATAGTGGCATAGTTTACATCCTGCGCTTCTAAAATTGGTAGCAATACAATACTCAGTGTCCAAACCAGGGTTATTAAAAAGGGCTTAAGACCAGGAATGTTGCGCAAGCCAAATTTATGATCGCCTATTGTAAACAGTGGCAAACCATAGGCGAAAGAGAGTACACCCAAAAACACCAGCAACAGCCTTGATTGGGTAGAAATTAAAAAGAATAGCGGTACAAGGCAGAGCAGAGATACAATGGTTATTGTCACCATCAGACGATGATGCGCGTAAAACCAGCGAATGCGAATATATGAAGAACTTTGTGGATCGGTTTTTTTATCGATCAGAATGCAAAAGTTATAGATACCTAATGTGGATGTAAACAGTAAGCCCAATACAGCACATATGGGCGGCGTTTGTAGCAGATGAAAGGTAACAAGCGCCTGGGCCACCGCGCACAACGCCATAAAAACATTGCTGAACAACAGGAAATCTAAGATAGATTGGAAGATCTTTTTCATCCGCGGCTGATGCGCTGCCGGCAATTAGGCCTTAAGTAAAGACGGGTCGGCGGCAGATCGTAGCTCAAATATCGTAATCTCAGGCAATATTCCAACACGGCCCGGAAAGCCGAGAAAGCCGTAGCCCACATTTACATACAATTGTTGATTAGCCTCGCGGTACAAACCTGCCCATTCCTTATACACATATTTAACCGGGCTCCATTGGAAATTATCCGTACGTACACCAAACTGCATACCGTGTGTATGACCGGAAAACATTACATCTATCTGCGGATATTTCTCCAGCACCTGTGCCCGCCAGTGCGAGGGGTCGTGGGATAGAAGCAGTTTAACAGGCAGGTCTTCGGTTCCTTTTACAGTCGGCTCCATCTTGCCATATTTAGGGAAACGGGTGAGTTCACCCCAATTTTCGCAACCCAAAATACCTATCTCCTGGCCGTCTATTTTGAGGCGGCGGTTCTCGTTAAGCAGCAGGTCCCAACCCATATTTTTATGGGTGACTTTTAAGTCATCCAGGTTTTTTCTTTTTGCGGCCTCTGATGGCCAGTCGTAATAGTAATCACCGTAATCATGATTCCCTAAGGTTGAGAAAACACCCAGCGGCGCCTTTACTTTACTAAAGATATCCTGATAGCCATACATCTCGTCGCTGCGCTTGTTTACCAGGTCGCCGGTAAAGAAAATTACTTCAGGCTTTTGTTTTAACAGCAGCTCAACACCACGATGTACCGCGTTTTTGTTATAAAAACTGCCGGAATGAACGTCGGAGATCTGCCCGATGGTCATGCCATGGAAAGCCTTGGGTAAATTGGGCAGATATAACACCTGCCTGCGTACGCGGTAATCATAAGCGCCTGATACAATACCAACGCCAATACCCGCCAACGGGACAATGCCGGTTATTAATCCCGCTTTTAATAAAAACTCAGAGCGGGGAATGGTGTCCGTTTTGTCTTCGGCGACAGGTGACGGTTTCGAATTTTTCTTTTTCAACCAAATAACCAGCCGGCGCAAATCATCTATCAGTACAAATGGTAAAAAAGTAACTTTTATGACCATCAGTACAAAAAATACCATCAGGAAACCGGCGCGGGTGGCCACGGGAAGCTTTAAATAAATACTACAGATAGTACCTGTTATCAGGATGGCAGAAAATATAAAGTAGCCTTGTTTAAAACCCTTTTTATTTACAAAGGCACGGCGTTTAAAAGCGCCTGTCAGCCCGCTAAATAAATAGGCATCCAACGCGAATAAACCGACACCTAAAAGTATAATAACTGGTATTTGCGAAAACATTTAAAGCTTAGTAACGGTCATCATCTAAGTCCAGATCGTCATCATCCGGCTGTAAATTGAACAGGCTGTTAAACATATCAGAAAAAGCGAAGCCATTATCTAAAAAGCCTTTGCTTAGCTGTGAAAACTCAGCCAGTCCGTGCAGTACAAACTCCATTAAAATTAACTGCTGATTCTCTGTCAGGTTAGGGTGAAACTTTTTGATCACTGCCTTTAATCCCGGTACGCCATTTAACGCGTCTTTGTACTCAACTGCCGATAGATCGTCCAAAACCGAAAGGGTATTGCCATCAGCAAACCAGGCAACTATCTCGGCATACGGATTAGGTGCCTTGCTTTTTTTAGCCTTTTCAGGATCAGGGAAGTATTTAACGAGTAAAGTTTTTATGGCTTTGCCGATGAGGATATTGGCAACCTTTGCAGGGCCTTCTAACTCACCCTCATACACCAATTCTATCTTGCCTGTAATGGCCGGAATGACCCCCAGAAAATCAGATATGCGTACAAATGTGTTCGGCTCATGATTGATGATCATACGGCGTTCTGCATTGCTTATCAGGTTCTCGTAAGCAGCGATGGTTAAACGTGCAGATACGCCTGATTTTTTGTCGATGTACTCAGAATTACGTGCTTCAAAAGCAATTTGCTCCACTAGGTCTTTTACCAAACCATCGGCCTCTACCGTCGCTTTTTGTTCAGGAGTAAGTGATGCTTCCTGTTGCGTGATCTTGCGCGAAATTTCAACGGAACGCGGGTAGTGCGTTAATATCTGACTTTCTATACGGTCCTTCAGTGGCGTAACGATAGAGCCGCGGTTGGTGTAGTCTTCGGGGTTGGCGGTAAATACAAATTGAATATCCAAAGGCAGGCGGAGCTTAAAACCACGGATCTGGATATCGCGCTCCTGCAAAATGTTGAACAGCGATACCTGAATACGTGCCTGTAGGTCGGGCAACTCATTAATAACAAAAATGCCTCTGTGCGCACGCGGTATCAAACCGAAGTGGATAACCCGCTCATCTGAATAAGTTAGCTTCATGGTAGCGGCCTTAATCGGGTCTACGTCGCCGATAAGGTCGGCAACGGTAACATCAGGTGTAGCCAGTTTTTCTGTATAGCGTTCGCTACGATGGATCCACGCGATGGGGGTGTCATCGCCTTTTTGCTCCACAATGTTATGCCCAAACCATGAGATAGGATTCAACGGATCGTCAAATAACTCAGAACCGGCAATGTAAGGGATATACTCATCGAGTAAATTAACCAGTAAGCGTGCTATGCGTGTTTTAGCTTGTCCGCGTAAACCCAGCAGCAGGATGTTATGGCGCGACAGGATAGCAGTCTGCAGATCGGGAATAACGGTATCCTCAAAACCGATGATACCCTCAAAGCCACCTTCCTCTTTTTTTTGCAGCTGCGTTATAAGGTTGCGGCGCAGCTCGTCTTTAACGGATTCGCTTTTGTAATTGGTGGCTTTTAGTTGGCCGAGTGTTTTTATATCTAATTTATTCATATATCGATTTCACAGATTGATGATTGATTTCACCGATTTTATTACTCCCCCTTTAGGGCGCCCCGGGGCTTACCTCACATTCTTCCGCCTGTTCCTTGCGTAATCCTCAAAAATGTATTCTCCCAAATTATTCAGCGAGCTGTAAAACGCCTTGCCGCCGTTTGTTTCAGTAAATTTACGTACAAACTGCTGCAGGTAGGGATCGTTAGCTATCATAAACGTTGTGATAGGTATTTTTAGGCGCTTGCATTGCGCTGCCATGTTAAGGGTTTTATTAACCACTTTACGATCTAACCCAATGCTGTTTTTATAATATTTGGTGCCTTCCTTTAAGCACGTAGGCTTACCATCGGTTATCATAAAGATCTGCTTATTATGCGTCTTACGGCGGCGCAGCAAGTCTGTTGCCAACTCTAACCCCGCGTAGGTATTGGTATGGTAGGGGCCGACCTGCAAATAGGGCAGGTCGCGCAGGGTAACGGGCCAGGCATCGTTGCCAAACACCACAATGTCCAATGTATCCTTAGGGTACTTGGTGCGGATCAGTTCAGCCAACGCCATTGCTACTTTTTTGGCGGGCGTTATCCTATCCTCGCCATATAGTATCATGGAGTGGGATATATCTATCATCAGCACAGTAGAGGTAAGGGTTTTGTAATCCATTTCCTCTACTTCAAGGTCGCGCTCGGTCATCATAAAATCGCCAATGCCGTGATTAACCTGGGCGTTGTGAATAGATTGCGTCATGTCTATCTGGTCCAAACTATCGCCAAACTCAAACTCGCGGCGCTCGGCATTTTTTTCATCACCCTGACCACTTTGCGGCGAACGGTGATTGCCTTTGCCTGATTTTTTTAGTTTACCGAAGATCTCCTCTAAAGCCGATTGGCGGATGCTTTGCTCGGCCTTGGCAGTTATTTTAAAGCCACCGCCTTCGCGGTCATCATCTAAATAACCTTTTTGCTTTAGCTCATCAATAAAATCGCCCATGCCATACTCATCGTTGGTGAGGCCGTACTGCTTGTCCAGCTCGTTCATCCAGGCCAAAGCTTCGCCGGCATCGCCCGATGTGTAGTTGAGCAACTCTAAAAATAATTTCAGTAATTCGTCAAATCCGCCTTTGGGTAATTCGTTTGGCGTAAACTTTGAAAATCCGTAACCGCGCATATTTGCCTTTCAATTATAAATTAACGCATTATTTGTGTGAAAAGTTCAACTAAATAGAATTGTTAGGCAGGCATGACAATAGACATCTAAATAGGTTTATTAATGATGGCAGGGGTGGCTCAGAGCTGGGGTGAGCTCTGTGAGCCCCCGTGAGCCCATGTGAGCCACCTGTCTATTCGCAAAATATTTAATGACTTAATTATGCATGTGATTTATAAAACCCAATCTCAATTAAATGGTTTATTTAAAATACTTTCCTAAATTAGATTATGCCATATACCAACCTGCCACTAGTTAACAATACCCAAGATCACAATTTTGAGATGTTTGTTGACGGCCACCGGGCTTTTATTGATTATCAGCTGCGTGGAGATAAAATATTCTTAATACATACCGAAGTGCCCGTTGAACTGGAAGGACAAGGCGTAGCGCCGGCCCTTGTTGAAAAGGTATTTGAATATATACAGGAGCACCAGTTAAAGGCGGTTCCGTATTGCGCCTATATCAAGGTCTGGTTAAAGCGCCACCCGGATTGGGAGCGCCTGGTGGCTTGATCAAAAAATCAATATTGTTTTTTGGCCCTCGACACCCATTTGGGCGGCTCGTATCCACTTTGCCTTAGTAAAAGGTTGAGCTGCGCGGTGTGGTGTTGTACATGACGCATGTTGTATAATTGAATTTCAACCTGACTGTAGTCCTCTTTATAATTGCCGGGAATGGGTGTTTCAATATTTTCGGCCGTTAGCCGTTTTATTTTATCGTGACATTTATTTCTGCCATACTCCAGGTAATCAAGAAGTTCAGCTTTGCTATAAACACGGTCGGGCATTAAGCCAGATGGGTCCATTTCTGATAAGGTAAAAGGCCGTGGCGGCATAAAACTATCGGCGTCATCGGCTGAGTGATAATCCAGAAAAAACAGGGTATGATAAGCGATGTACCAAAACTTCGACTCCTGGTCCCACAAATCGTCGGGACAGGCCGTAATAGCATTTTCCAGCATATCTATTGCCGCGCCGTATTGCTGCCAGATGGTTTGCTTCCAAAAGTCAATCATATGCATTACTACCAGGTTTCCATTAACTCGGTTACGCCCTCAACATAACGCGGGTTAGCGCCGCGTTTACCGGCAACAAACCCGCCTACTGCGCATGAGCGTTTTAGTATATCGTTCATGGGCAGTCCATCAAGCAAACCCTTAACAAAGGTGGCCAGAAATGCGTCGCCGGCACCTACTGTATCAACTACTTTTACCGGGTAACCGGGATGCTCATAAAACTCATGGTCGTGCCAAACAACGGCGCCCCTTTCAGCCAGGGTAACACATATCGTTTTAACGTGATACTTCATATGAAACTCGGTTATCCTGTCCTTCAGCGTGCCTTTTTTGCTTGATAGCAACAGGTTGGCCTCTTCCTCGTTCATCTTCACTACATCGGCATGAGCGGCCAGTGTTTCTATCGTAGTTTGGTTGTAATGCGGCGTACGCAGATTAACATCAAATACTTTTAACGCTTTAGTATCGCTTAATAAATTCAATAACGTATTTCTTGATACTTTTTCGCGGCAAACCAAACTGCCAAATACAATTGCTGCCGCCTGTTCGGCTGTATTAGTAAGGGCTTTTTGGGGCTCAATATGATCCCACGATACCGGCTGTGGAATAACATACGTTGCTTGTTGTTTGTCGTCAAGTTTAACCGTTACCTCGCAAGTGGGATATTGCCTGCTGCGTTGAATAAGCGGACCGAACAGCGTATTATCTTTTAAAAACTCAAGTAACTCAACACCCGGCTTATCGTTACCAACGCTGCTTACAAAGCAAACCGGCGCACCCTGCTGCATTAAATGAAAGGCTACATTCATGGTTGCACCGCCCGGCTGTTTTCCGTCGCCAAAATTATCCCACAAAATCTCGCCAAAACAAAGTATAGATTTATTCATATTGTGTTTTTAAGTAGATGCGTAGCTTAAACAACGCCCGCCAAAGTTAAGCGGTTTTTTGAAGCTGCAATGTTAAATAATTGTTAGGTGTATATTTACTTAAGTTCTTGTTGGTTTACGCTAATAAAAGATAAACGTATATTTAAGCATGAGAAAATTGGTGTTGATATGTCTTTTAACGTTAACCGCGCATACAATGTTCGCGCAAAGCAAAAAGGCCATTATTGATGTAATGAACAATCAAATGGCCGCCTGGAACCGCGGCGACCTTGTGGGCTTTATGCAAGGTTACTGGAAGTCAGATTCGCTGATGTTTGTTAGCGCTAAGCCTACTTATGGTTGGCAGGCCACATTGGATAATTATAAGCGCGGCTATCCGGACAAGGCCGCTATGGGCATTTTATCTTTTGATATTAAAAAGGTAAATCTAATTGATGCCACCAACGCTTTTGTTTTTGGAGCATGGCATTTAAAGCGCGAAAAAGATAATCCCAGAGGTTATTTTACACTTTGGTTCAGAAAAATAAAAGGGGAGTGGAAGGTGGTTGTTGATCATACTTCGTGAGATAAAGAGGTAAAAGGCGAAAGGTGTTACATTACTCGGTACAATCAACGCGCTTCAACAGCTTTTAAACCAGGATTGTTTAATTATTAAAAACGACATGTTGCAGAAAATAAATACAACAGTTTGCAACACTTGCAACGGCTGTATTTGTATGTGCTTGATAACAAAGTAGTAACGAATATTAAATGTTTAAACATGCAACAGTTTGCAACACCAATATCTTCACATTTTATGATACTATATTCGCATTTTAATAGTTAACTTCCTGTAAATAACCAACTTGTATTGGTGTTACCTGTAAGGCCGGGCTTGCAACACCGTATTTCGCGCTTTGCAAGGATGTACGTTAAGCCACAAAAAAGGCCCCCCGAAAATTGGAGAGCCTGATATTTAAGTTTACGAATTGTTTTTAGTCTGACGATAGGGCTGCTGCACCGCTCACAATCTCGGTAAGCTCTGTAGTAATAGCTGCCTGGCGTGCCTGGTTGTACGAAAGCTTAAGTGCTTTCAACAACTCGCCTGCATTTTCGGTCGCTTTATCCATTGCTGTCATACGGGCACCATGCTCAGATGCTACCGAATCAAGTACGCCACGATACAATTGAATTTTGATATTCTTAGGTATCAGTTGTTCAACTATCTCCTCTTTTGATGGCTCAAGTATGTAGTCCACCTGTTGTGCGGCTTTGGTTTCAGTTTTCGCAATTTCCGCTTTAGGTACCGGCAATATCTGCTCGGTAATTAAAAACTGCATGGCGGCATTTCTAAAGTGATTGTATACAATCTCAACACGATCGTATTTACCCTTCAGGAAACCATCCATAATGCTTTCGGTAATAGCAGATACGTTGGCAAAGGTAAGGTTGTTATAAACCTCGTTATTGTTGCCTATTACATTGTATTTACGACGCTCGTAGTACTCCTGCGATTTTTTACCTATAGCTACAATAGAAACGTTACCGGCTTTATGTTGCTCACTGTATTTTTCGGCTATCAGGTTATTAGTGGTCTTAATAACGTTAGCGTTGAATGCACCCGCGAGGCCACGGTTTGATGTAATAGCTACAATCAAAACACGTGTTGGCTCGCGCTGCTGCAAAAACGGCGACGCGCCATCTTCCAAGCTCGAAGACAAATTAGCCAGCAGTTCCTTAAGCTTATTGGCATAAGGGCGCAGCTCAACTATAGCATTGGTAGCCCGTTTCAACTTGGCAGCCGAAACCATTTTCATGGCCTTGGTGATCTGCTGGGTTGAGTTTACAGAACCTATCCTGTTTCTTACTTCTTTTAAATTAGCCATTCTTTTTTGAGTATCTAGTATCGAGTATCAAGTAGCTAGACTTAATACTCAATACCTATCACTTTATCTCTCAAGCTCAAGACAAAAATCTTGCTACTTGATACTAGCTACTTGATACTAGCTAGCTACTTACTACTAGTTATAATTTGCTGAAAGCTCTTTTGCTACTTTCTCTAACACGCTTGTTAACGAGTCATCAAACTTACCGGCTTTAAGGCCTGCAAGCACTTCAGGATGACGTTGCTCAAGCTGGGTAGTGAATTCGCTTTCAAATTCGCGTATTTTGTTTACCGGTACGTTACGCATTAGGTTTTTAGTACCTAAGTAAATAATTGCCACTTGTTTTTCAACGGTTACCGGAGCGTACTGACCTTGTTTCAGGATCTCTACGTTACGTGAACCTTTATCTAATACGTTTTTGGTTGAAGCATCAAGATCTGAACCGAATTTAGAGAAAGCCTCTAACTCGCGGAACTGAGCCTGGTCAAGTTTCAATGTACCGGCTACTTTCTTCATTGATTTGATCTGCGCGTTACCACCCACACGAGATACCGAGATACCTACGTTAATAGCCGGACGAACACCCGCGTTAAACAGGTTTGATTCAAGGAAGATCTGACCATCGGTAATTGAAATTACGTTGGTAGGGATATAAGCTGATACGTCGCCCGCTTGTGTTTCAATGATTGGAAGAGCTGTTAATGAACCGCCACCTTTAACAATGCCGCGGATAGATTCAGGCAAATCATTCATCGCTTGCGCGATAGAGTCATTGCTGTTGATCTTAGCGGCACGCTCTAATAAACGGCTGTGCAGATAAAATACGTCACCAGGATAAGCCTCACGGCCCGGTGGACGACGTAGTAATAACGAAACCTCACGGTAAGCAACCGCTTGTTTTGACAAGTCATCATAAACGATCAAAGCCGGTCTTCCGGTATCGCGGAAGTACTCGCCGATAGCAGCACCTGCAAACGGAGCAAAGAACTGCATGGTAGCAGAGTCAGAAGCGTTTGCCGCAACGATGATAGAATAAGGCATTGCACCTTTTTCTTCCAATGCACGAACGATGTTAGCTACTGTAGACGCTTTTTGTCCGCAGGCAACATATATACAGATAACAGGCTGGCCTGCATCATAAAATTCTTTTTGGTTGATAATGGTATCGATACAAACCGCAGTTTTACCTGTCTGACGATCGCCAATAACCAACTCACGCTGGCCACGGCCGATAGGGATCATCGCGTCGATAGCTTTGATACCTGTTTGTAAAGGCTCTGTAACCGGCTGACGGTAGATAACGCCCGGTGCTTTACGCTCTAAAGGCATCTCGTAGGTTTGGCCCTGTATAGGTCCTTTACCATCAATAGGCTCGCCCAATGTGTTAACCACCCGGCCAAGCATGCCTTCGCCTACGTTGATAGAAGCGATCTTGTTAGTACGTTTTACAGTATCACCTTCTCTGATCTCGTCGCTTTTGCCTAATAATACAACACCAACGTTATCTTCTTCAAGGTTCAATACAATGCCTTGCAGGCCTGTGCCAAATTCAACCAGCTCACCTGATTGTACTTTGGTTAAACCATAAACGCGTGCAATACCATCTCCAACCTGAAGTACGGTACCAACTTCTTCTAATTCAGATTCTGACTTGAAGCCTGCTAATTGCTGACGCAAAATTGCCGATACTTCATCTGGTCTTACCTCTACCATTTTTTATTTTGATTTTAATGATTTTTACTTAACAATGCCTTGGGCAAAGTCCTTTTTTAACTTTTTTAAATTGCTTGCTATGCTGGTATCGATCTGCCTGTCGCCAACAGTTAATACAAACCCGCCAATAAGTGCCGGATCAGTTTTGACATCCAGAATGATCTCGCCGCCAATGGCTGCTTTAACATCAGCAAGCATTTTAGCTTTATTAGCTTCTGAAAGCGGCGTAGCCGATGTAACAGTTGCTTTGGTAATATGCTTTTTGATGTTATATAGATTAATAAACTCCTGCGCCGTGGTATAAAGCACCAACCCGCGGCCTTTATTGATCATTATCTTGAAAAAAGCGATAGACAGCGTGCTCACCTTTGATGCGAATACTTCTGTTAGGATGCTCAGCTTTTTTGAATGAGAGATAATGGGATTGCTTAAAACCGCTTTTAATTGCGGATTAGCTTTCAATGTTTTCAGGAAAAACACCATGTCGCCATTAACAGCTTCCAAAGCGTTTTGCTCTACTGAAAGATCTATTAATGATTTTGCGTACCTGGATGCTACCGTTAGTTCTGACATATTTTTGAGAGATTTGAGATGCGAGATTTGAGATGTGAGATGTTTTTCTGTCTCATATCTCAAATCTCAATACTCACGTCTATAACTTAACTTCTTTCAATAACTGGCTTACCAGTTCGTCTTGTTTTTGCTGATCTTCAAATTGCTTTCTCAGCACTTTCTCAGCAATTTCAAGTGACAATGACGCAACCTGATTTTTAACATCAGCCAT
>CBFGNU010000101.1:0-12152 GCA_965650195.1 uncultured Mucilaginibacter sp.
CAACAAACGCCCACGTTTTATAGTTTTAAATATCTCGTTATAATTTAGAAGAGCCAATCCAAATGCCACTATCTTGCCGTCCTGTTCTGCAACCAAAGCAAAGTCGCCGTCTAATATTAACTTCAGATCGTTGGCCAAATAATTAAATTCTTCGTCGGTTAATGGCACAAATCCAGTATTCTGGTCCCAGGCAGAGTTGTAAACTTCGCGAAGTTTAGCCGTTTCTGCTTTAAAGTTTTTGGTATCTATTTTTCTGATGACGATGTTATTGCGTTTTAAACGCTCTTGCAATGCATTAAGCAAACGTACTGACTTGTCGTCATAATTATTTCCGTCCCAATGCCAGGCTATCAGGTCAACGTCCTTTTCAAAATCGGCTTTGTCTATCAGGTCAGCATAGTAGGGGAAATTATAGGTCTGCATTAAAACAGGCGAGCTATCAAACCCTTTTACCAGCAGCCCGCAGGGCTCGTTGGTAGAAAAATTCACCGGACCTAAAAAGCGGCCGGTAACACCTTTATCTTTTAACCAGTCTGCCGCAACCTTAAATAACAGATCGGCGGTTTCCTGATCGTTTATGCAATCAAAAAAACCAAAAAAACCATCGTTGGCTTTATTATACTCGTTATGGGCGTTATTTAAGATAGCTGCAATTCTGCCGGTAACTTTGCCATCCTGATAGACCAGAAAACCCTGCAACTTGTTATGTTTATGAAAAGGATGCTTGGTTAACAGGTCGCGCTGGGCAATAAAAAGCTCTGGCACATAATAAGGGTCATCTTTATATAGGTCGTGCGGAAAGTCTATAAAAGCAGCAAGCTCTTTTTTTGAAACTACCGGAATTACTTTTTTCATTGGTGACGACTAGATATAAAATTGGTCTATATAAAATGTGCGGCTACTTTTAATAGCCGCACATCTGCAAAAAGTATCGTGAATATTTAAATTCGTTCTTTTACTCCCATCAATGGCACACCAACGTCTTTAAACGCCTTTGTTATTTTTTCAACGGCTTCGTCAATTTGCTCGAAAGTATGAGTAGCCATAAGAGAAAAACGAAGTAAAGATGAGTCTGACGGTACAGCAGGCGAAACAACCGGGTTAACAAATACGCCTGATGATTGCAGGTGTTTAGTAACCAGGAAGGTTTTATCGTTATCGCGTACAAATATTGGCAGGATAGGGCTTTCAGTAGGGCCAAGGTCAAAACCTTCATCCAGTAAAAGCTTCATTGCGTAATTGGTGTTATCCCAAAGCTTTTGTATCCGCTCAGGCTCAGATTCTATAATATCTAAAGCGGCAATTACACTTGCCACAGCTCCCGGCGTCATGCTCGCGCTGAACATTAAAGAACGGGCGCGGTGTTTCATATAGTCGATCACGTCAGCATCAGCAGCAATAAAACCGCCTAATGAAGCCAATGATTTACTAAATGTTCCCATTATCAGGTCAACATCGTCAGTAAGGTTAAAGTGAGATGCGGTACCGGCACCGTTATGACCGATAACGCCCAAACTATGTGCATCATCAACCATTATGTTGGCGCCGTATTGTGCAGCAATCTCAACAATTTCAGGCAATTTTACTATATCGCCTTCCATGCTGAATATACCATCAACAGCAATAACTTTAACAGCCTCTTCAGGAAGTATACTTAACTTCCGCTGAAGGTCAGCCATATCATTATGCGCGTATTTAATAACTTTTGAAAACGATAAACGGCTACCGTCTATTAATGATGCGTGATCATATTCGTCTAATATCAAATAATCATTACGGCCTGTAACGCAGGATAGAACTCCCAAATTTACCTGAAAGCCTGTGCTGAATAAAACTGCTGCCTCTTTGCCTACGTAGCGGGCCAACCTGTCTTCTAACTCAACATGTATATCAAGTGTACCGTTCAAAAATCTTGAGCCCGCACATCCCGTACCATATTTGTCAATCGCTCTTTTTGATGCTTCCTTTATTTTAGGATGACTTGTTAGACCAAGATAAGAATTAGAGCCAAACATCAACACCCTCTTACCGTCTATTATAACCTCTGTGTCCTGTCCAGACTCAATAGGCCTAAAATAAGGATACAAGCCCTTCTCCCTGATCATTGCTGCATCTTTAAATTGAGCAATTTTCTCATGTAGTTTTTTAACCATGTATTAACCCTGCTTAAATTTTTTGTAAAAATACCACGAATAAGCTTATAACCTATTTTTAGTATGTAATTTTTTTTAACATCTAGTTCTGTTCTGAACACGATGTATTTTCCCACTCGGCAAATTAATTAATTTTTTTATTTATTTGAGTGGTCAATTTTCAATTTTTTTTAAAAAAGCACCCAAATGTGTTCAAAAGTCAACTGATTACGCTTGTAATGTATAAATTAGGTAAAATTATTTATATCACTTTTTCTGTAATTCCAAATCTCTCATCTTCGCAGTTCTTAATTAATTAAACCCTATTTAAATTATACTCGTCCGGGTAAAGGGTTATTGTTATCTGCATTTATGAAAAAGAAGTACCTCTCATTATTAATAATATACTGTTTTCCATTAATATTGTTTGCGCAGGCACCTGTTGATAGCTTACCCGCTACGCTATCGCTAAAACAAAGTATAAGCTTTGCCCTCCGTAATCAACCCGCTATAAAGCAGGCCGCCATTGATAAACTGATAAACGAAAGGGATATTGACATTTCTTTATCATCATGGCTGCCGCAAATCAACTCTACCAATCAATATCAACATTATTTTAAAGGCGGGCCGGTTAATGCTGCCCAGGTGAACGCCGGCGGTACTGCCTTTCGCGAATTTTCGTCACTAGGCGCACAGATTAATCAGACTATTTACAATAACGAAGTTTTACAGGCTTCAAAAGCCTCTGGCTATTCCCGCTTATTGTATCGTCAAAACGAGGTCAGCGCACAAATCGATGTTGTTTCTGATGTAAGCAAAGCTTTTTTTGATGTATTGTTGTCTCAGAAGCGACTTAATATTATCAATGAGAATATTACACGACTTCAGCGCAGCCTAAAGGACGCTACCAGCCGCTACCAGGCCGGTGTAGTTGATAAAATTGACTATAAGCAAGCAACTATCGCTTTAAACAATGAGTTAGCTGCCCGCAAACAAACTACCGAGGCCATAAAGGCTAAAATGGCGACGTTGAAACAAATAATGGGTGTGCAAGCAGGTAAGGACTTTGCTTTAACATATGATTCGACACGCTATGAACAAGAGGCCGTTGTTGATACTAATCAGGCTTTAAATTATAATAATCGTATTGAGTATCAGCTTTTGCAAACCCGGAAGAACCTGCAAAATGTAAACGTTGGCTATTATAAATACGGTTTTTTACCGTCACTTTCTGCCATCGGCGCTTATAATCTTCTGTTTTTAAATAATAACCTTGCCAATTTGTACAGTAGGTCGTTTACCAATGCTTACGCTGGCCTTTCTTTAACTATACCTATATTTCAAGGCGGGCGAAGGTTGAAAAATTTAAGTAAGGCACGTTTACAAGTTGAACGTACTGACTTGGATATTGTGAACCAGCAAAATGCCATAGGCACCGAGTATGTGCAGGCACTTGCCGCTTATAAAAGCAACTATACCAACTGGCAAACGCTTAAAGAGAACGTAGCACTTGCAACCGACGTTTATAATGTGGTGAGCTTACAATATCGCGAAGGGATAAAAACTTATCTGGATGTGATAGTGGCGCAAGCTGATCTGCGAACTTCGCAACTTAATTACTACAACGCATTATTCCAGGTGCTTGCCAGTAAAATAGATCTGCAAAGGGCGCTGGGTACCTTGCCGGTTGAATAATGTTAATTTAATACTTGTCTCTATAAATAATACCAATGAAAAAATATAATTCCTTATTGTTTACCGCAATTATCGGTTTGGCGCTTACGTCTTGTAAAGATCAGCAAGCAGCACAAAATGCCGCTCCTCCGCCTATACCTGTTTTGGTTGCTGAGGCACAAAATGCTGATGCTATATATTACGATCAGTACCAGGGTACGGTAGTTTCTGTAAACAATGTTGAGCTGCGCAGCGCCGTAACCGGTTTTATTACCGGGATATATTTTAAGGAGGGGGACATAGTGCAGAAAGGCAAAACGCTTTATGAGATAGACCGACGTAAATATCAGGCAGCTTATGCACAAGCCAATGCACAATTAATTAGCGCGGAAGCTAACCTCGCCAAGGCACAGAAAGACATCGACAGGTATACTATGTTGTTGAAGAATGACGCTGTTGCCCGGCAAACGGTTGATCAGGCTACTGCGACTTACGAAATGAACAAAAGCCAGGTAGAGGTAGCCAAAGCGATGATTGCAAGCGCGAAGACAGATCTTTCCTATTCCTTGATTACATCGCCGGTTACTGGACGTATCGGTATCTCTCAGGTAAGGTTGGGGTCGCAGGTATCGCCGGGCACAACGTTACTCAACACGGTTTCAAGCGAAAATCCGATTGCTGTTGATGTTGTTGTGAATGAGCAGGACATAAACCGGTTTTATGATCTCCAGCGTAAGGTTACTGATACTACTTTTCGCCTTCAGTTATCAGACGGTACCGAGTACAATAAAACCGGAAAGATATTGGCGATTGACAGGGGAGTGAATAACCTTACAGGTACAATAAAGGTACGCGTAGAATTCTCTAATCCGGATGGAAAGTTAAAAGATGGTATGAGCTGTGTTTTAAAAGTGTTGAATAACCAGTCGGGCAATCGTCTGCAAATTCCTTATAAAGCTGTGTCTGAGCAAATGGGCGAGTTTTTCGTGTTTGTATCACAAGATACTATTGGCAAACAGCAAAAAGTTACTTTGGGTCCGCGTATTGGAAGCAATATAGTAGTGATGGATGGGCTAAAGCAGGGAGATAAGGTGATAACCGATGGATTTCAGAAACTGCGTGATGGCGGTAAAATAACATTAGGCGATGCCCCGCAAGCGGCAGCAGCAGGGCAGAAACCTCAGGCAAAATAACAGAGCGCAGACGATTATTATAACATAGAATGATAGCAGAAACCTTTATCCGACGGCCGGTTACGGCCATCGTAATATCATTAGTGATAGTTATTGTAGGAGTATTGGCCATTGGCACGTTAGCCGTAGGCCAATATCCCGATATAACGCCCCCAACGGTACAAATAACGGGTAACTACGTAGGTGCAGATGCGCAAACTGTTGAACAGACAGTTGCAACCCCGGTAGAAATTCAGGTAAACGGCACACCCGGCATGACCTACCTGCAAAGTAACAGCACCAATAACGGCGCCATGAGCATGACCGTTAACTTTGAGCTGGGTACAGATATTAATATAGCGGCTTTAGATGTTCAAAATAGGGTGGGGATAGCAACACCCTCGTTACCGCAAGAAGTACAGCGCCTTGGTTTAACCGTGCGTAAACGTAACCCAAGTATTTTGATGCTGGTAGCGATGTACTCGCCTAAGGGCACGCATAATGTAACTTTTACAGATAATTACGCCAATATTTTTGTTCGCGACGCGCTTTTACGTACTAAAGGTGTAGGCGATGTTTTTAGTCGTGCAGATGATTTCAGTATGCGTATTTGGTTAAAACCTGATAAGCTAGCTGCGTTAGGTATGACAGCGTCTGATATAACCCAGGCTTTACAGGAGCAAAACGCACAGGTAGCCGCTGGAACTGTGGGCGCAACGCCACAGCAAAAGGGTCAAACGTTTGAATACAGTGTGCTTGTAAGAGGGCGTTTGTCAAAAATATCAGAGTTTGAAAATATAGTGGTGCGCACCCAGCCTAATAATGGCGCCTTAGTTCATTTAAAGGATGTGGCACGCATAGAGTTGGGTAAGTTCAATTATGCAGGTAACTCTTATGTTGATGGCAAGCGGGCATCATACCTGCTGGTTTACCAGGCACCCAACAGCAACGCGCTTGAAACTGCGGAGAACGTTTACGCCACCATGGAGCAAATGAAAAAAACGTTCCCCAACGACATAGCTTACATGGTGCCTTTTGAAGCTGTAACCGTAATAAAGGTATCAGTGCATGAAGTGGTTGAAACGCTGCTGATAGCGTTGGTGCTGGTTATTATAGTGGTTTATCTCTTCCTGCAAAGCTGGCGTACCACGCTTATTCCGGTGTTAGCTATCCCGGTGTCCATTATAGGTACGTTCATTTTCTTTATACCGTTGCACTTTACCATAAATACGCTTACGCTATTTGGTTTCGTATTAGCAATTGGTATTGTGGTTGATGATGCCATCGTGGTTGTGGAGGCTGTGCAGCATTACATGGACGAGAAAAACATGTCGCCGGTTGATGCTACACGACAGGCGATGAAAGATATCTCAGCACCGGTTATAGCTATAGCACTCATATTGGCAGCGGTATTTGTTCCGGTGGGCTTTATACCGGGTATAGTGGGCAGGTTGTACCAGCAGTTTGCAATAACGATAGCTATATCGGTAATGATATCGGCATTTGTTGCCTTGTCATTAACACCGGCACTTTGTATTCTGATACTTAAACCGCATAAGATCGATAATAAATCAAGAGGCCTCGATAAATTCTTTTATAAGTTTAACACCTGGTTTGAGCGGGTAACCGGTAAATATCGTAATGGTGTCCACCGCGGGATTAAAAACTCCCGGTTTGTGGTTGTTATTTTGATCTGTATCATAGTAGGTACGGTGTTCCTTTTCATGAAAAAATCGACCGGATTTATTCCGGTAGAAGACGAAGGCCGTATCTATGTTACTTATGATTTGCCTGAAGCATCATCCACTGAAAGAACAGTAGCAGTTTTGAATGATGTAATGAAAACCCTTGATAGCATCCCCGAGATTGGTCACTTTGCTGCCTTTGGGGGATTGAACGTTGTAAACTTTGCCACAAAATCAAGCAGCGCCACCGTGTTCGTTCAACTTAAACCTTGGGACGAAAGGGAGCGTACATCGTTGGAGTTGGTTGGTGTTATTCAGCAGAAATTAGCCAGATATAAAGAAGCCAACGTGACGGTTATTCCTCCGCCGGCTATTCCGGGTTTGGGCAATAGCTCAGGTTTTGCCTTTATGCTGGAAGAAAAAGAAGCGGGAGGTGACATAACGAACTTTCAAACGGTGCTCAATAATTTCGTGGCCGAAGTGAATAAACGCCCCGAGATAGCCAAGGCATATAGCTTCTTCACTGCGCGTACGCCAGCTTATCAACTTACCATTGACCGCGAAAAAGCAAAGCGCCTCGGCGTGCAGATCAGCGATATTAATAACGCCTTGCAGGTTTACATGGGGAGCTCCTATATAAACGACCTGACATTATATGGCCGTACTTTCAGAGTATTGGCACAGGCCGACACCAACTATCGTACAAGCATTAACAATATAGGGCAGTACTTTGTACGTAACCAGGCCGGTAACATGGTGCCCTTAAGTACGGTTACCAGTTATAAAATGATAGAGAATGCACCATTAATAACCCACTTCAACCTTTTCAGAGCGGCTGAGATCGACGGAACAGCAAAACCGGGTTACAGCAGCGGCGATGCTTTAAAGGCATTAGAAGAAGTGGCCGCCCAAAACCTGCCGCAAGGTTACGGCTATGAATTTACAGGTTTAAGCCGGGAGGAAAAGCTTTCTGGTTCAAAAACCGTGTATATTTTCATGCTGTCAGTAGGGTTTGTATTCTTGTTCCTGGCTGCGCTCTATGAGAGCTGGTCTGTACCTTTCTCTGTATTACTAGCCGTACCGCTTGGTGCGTTGGGGGCAATATTGTTTCTTACTTTTAACAAAGGGCTAGACAACAATGTGTACGCGCAAATCGGCTTGATAACGTTAATAGGCCTTGCGGCCAAAAACGCCATATTAATAGTAGAGTTCGCGAAGGAGCGTGTGGATAGGGGCATGGAGCTGGAAAAATCAATATTGGAAGCGGTAAGATTACGTTTGCGACCCATTATTATGACATCCCTCGCGTTTATTTTGGGCGTAATGCCGCTGCTGTTTGCGTCGGGAGCCGGAGCCATTGCCCGTAAAACAATTGGTTTTACCGTATTTGGCGGTATGCTTGCAGCAACCTTGCTGGCTATCTTTATAGTGCCGGTACTGTTTTTCTTGATAACACGTCTGGCCTACGGCAAGGAAAAGTTGGCCGAACTGCAAAGAAATTATAAACCAGATCCTGACCACGACCCGCAGACTTAATAGGATATTAGTATAAAAAAGGCCTTCAATATTCATTGAAGGCCTTTTTTGTTTTATAAAGCCGAGTTTACCATACAAAATGCACTAAAAATAAGGCACTTTTTATCTATGATTGATAGTTGTAGGTTATTTGTTTAAACATATTTAATCGCGAAACCAATAAGCGTGAATATCAGCGTTTAAACCACATGTTTGGCTGTAAAACTGAATGGTTGAGGCGATCTTAAAAGTTAAATAGCGCTGTTTTTCAGGATATGTGGCAGAGTATTTGAAATGGAAGCAGTATTAATATTTACTTAAATAACAGACACAACAATGAAAAAGTTAACAAAATTAGCTGCTACAGCTATAGCAGGTGTAGCACTATTCATCGGAACAAATGCAAATGCACAATCTACCGATAGCAGGCTACGTTTTGGTATAGGTGCCGAAGTGGGTGTGCCCACCGGTAGTGCATCTAATGGTTCAAATATTTACGCAGGTGTTACTCCCCGCCTACAATATGGCGCTGATGAGGGATTAGCCTGGACACTTACTTCTGGTTTCTATAATTTCTTCGGAAAGAACTACACCGTTGGTAGCACAACTGTTAAGGGCGGCGACCTGGGTATGGTGCCGGTTAAATTAGGTATTAAAGGCTTTTTTGCCGAGAACCTTTATTTTGGTGCAGAAGCCGGTGCCGGTTTTGAAACCAACTCAGGTGGTAGTACAAAGTTAATTGTTGCTCCGGGTATAGGTTTTGCAAATGATAAATGGGACGTATCTGCCCGTTACGAAAACTTCTCTGGTCAAAGTGTTAACTATGGCTTAGTAGGTTTACGTGTAGCTTACGGATTTAAACTTTAATTTGATCAACGTATCAATTTTTTTAGCCTCCCGATTTTCGGGGGGCTTTTTTATTTGCATGCGGCGAAGGTTATTGTTGAATAGATCGTCTAAATCTGTAAATTTAAACAGATGAAAAATAGAATCGGATTATTTGCAGCAGCATTGCTGTTTGCATCAGCTTTAAAAGCACAACAGCCACCACCGCGAGATATAAGGCCATCTCCAGAGGAAAGACTGAAACGAACTACAGAACATTTAGGAAAGGAACTTGCCCTTAAACCTGCTCAAAAACAAAAGCTTCAAGCTGCCTATAAAGATTTTTTTGCAAGTATGGAAAAGCTTAGGGGAGACGGACCGCCACCACCGCCCCCTCCACCTCCCGGAAAAAAGGAGGATGTTGATAAACTTGTTGCAGTGCGAAATAATAAGTTAAAAAGCATCCTAACTACCACTCAGTTTAAAAAATATCAGCAAATAGAAGAGGAAATGCGTGCGCGCGGTCCCGGTGGGCCGCCTGATGGAAGGGGTGGCCCGCAAGGCCCGCCGCCTCAGGGCGCACCGCCCCAGCCTCCTCCGGCAAGACAGTAATACTGATTAAACGCCATTGAGTGCACGCAATGGCGTTTATTATTACTGGCTTGTGTGCTTGTGTAATTTGCGAAAAATATGATACTTTTAGAGCAGAAACCAATTAAGCCGTCTGTTTATCCTTAATACAGACCAAATTAAAGATCATTATGAAAAGAATTACGTTTTTTTTACTGCTGACATATGTTTTTGTGAATACTGCTTACGCCCAGTTTGAGAATTATTCGTGGAAAATAATTGAAGCGAGCGGGAGTTACACACCACGGGAAGAGTGTGATTTTGTAGCTGTGAAAGACAAGTTTTACTTAATTGGCGGACGTGGGATAAATGATGTAAATATTTTTGACCCCAAAACAAATACATGGACTAACGGAGCAAAGCCGCCTATTGAACTGAACCATTTTCAAGCGGTGGTGTATAAAGATGAGGTATATCTTGTATGCGCTATGACAGGCGGTTACCCGCACGAAAAACCTGTGGCAAACATTTATATCTACAACCCTAAAACAGATACCTGGCGGGTTGGTGACGAGATACCTGCAGACAGGCGACGCGGCTCGGGTGGGGTAGTAGTGTACAAAGACAAATTTTATGTTGTTACAGGTATAATAGACGGACACTGGACCGGCAATGTAACCTGGTTTGACGAGTATGACCCTAAGACAGGAAAATGGACAAAGTTGACAGATGCGCCAACCGCCAGAGACCACGTAAGAGCGGGACTTATTGATGATAAATTATATTTAATAGGAGGTGTGCAGTCAAACGCACTTGAAAAAAAGGGATTGGCGAATGTAATTGATGCAGTAGATATATACGATTTTAAAGCTAAGCAATGGAGTACAGCGCCTGCAAAGTTACCTACGTTACGTGCCGGAAATACAACAATAGCTATTAAAAATGATCTGTTTATTATAGCCGGTGAAAGTGCTAAGCAACGCAAAGCCCATAACGAAGTGGAAGTTTATAATGTTAAAACAGGCACCTTCCGTACACTGGCACCCATTGTCGAGGGTCGCCACGCAGCAGGAGCAGTTTTTTATAAAGGAAAAATTTACACAGTAGCAGGAGTTGGAAATGCCGGAGGCTCTCCGCTTCTAAAATCAATAGAGGTTTTTAGCGAAAAGTAATTTACGTTCTACCTTAATACAACCTGTGCCGTAAAACGGCTAAATTGTTCCAACAAAACGGTTTTACCCGCAGTTAACTCTTTTAGGGTTGTTTCGCCGTAGTGCCTTACCGTTAATAGGGTAAGACCGGTATTATAACGAACTTTATAAGCGTCGTCAAAAACCGCAATGAATTTAGCGAAGCTGTCCTCCTTATAGTCAATACATATGCTGAAACTAAGCGCGGATGTTTGCATGGTATTTATTTTTACATTGTTTGCAGCAAACCGCCCGATTATATCGCTCAAATTATTTTCGGTGATAAACGAATAATCTTTGGTAGAAAGCGAAAGCAGTACCTGGTTTTGTTTTAATATAATTACGGGCTTTTTAAATACCGGCGTAACATTTCCCCCTATAACAGTGCCGGGCGCGGTTGGATCACCGAAAGGTTTAACCAGCAATGGGATATTAGCGTTTTGCAGCGGTTTTATAGTTTTCGGGTGGATAACTGTCGCGCCGTAATAAGTCATCTCAATGGCTTCGTTATAACTAAGGACATCAAACTTAACGGTATCTTCAAAATATTTCGGATCGGCATTTAATACCCCGGGTACATCCTTCCATGTGGTAACAGATTCTGCGCCCAAACACGAAGCGAAGATAGAAGCGGTATAGTCTGATCCCTCGCGGCCAAGTGTCGTAGTGAAATTCTCTGATGTGCCGCCTAAAAAACCCTGAGTAATTACAAAACCTTTATCAAGTAAAGCAGGAATATTTTTGCTGATGCTTTCGCGCGTTTTGTCCCAGATAACGGTGCCTTCGCGATAGGTGTTATCTGTATGAATATATCCCCGAACATCCGCCCATAGTGTTTTTAGGCCCGCTTTGTTTAAATAAGCAGCGACTATACGGGTAGAAACCAACTCACCTATGGATACGATCTGATCATAAATAAAGTCATAATCATCCTGAGGCTCTTCCTCTATCATCCAGTCTATCTCCACAAAAGTATTTGCCACTTCGTCAAAAACAAGGTGGGATGCTTCAAATAGCTCAGCCATTATGGTGTAATGGTATTGTTTGATATCCTCAAATACGTTATGCATATTTTCAGATCCATCTACATACGCCTTGGTTAAGGTTTCTAAAGCGTTAGTGGTTTTACCCATTGCAGAAACAACAATAAGCAGCTGATTATCTTTGTATTGCTCAACCACATTTGCCAGGTTGATAATACCTTTTGCATCTTTAACGGATGCGCCGCCGAATTTAAAAACAAGCATTATTTAATATATTGAGTTACCACCGTGTTAGGGCGCAAAAGTGATCGTATCTTATTGTAAGGAATAAACAGGTCGGTTGTACCTGCCGCGTACGGTTTTATTTCATATTGGTTATATAAAAATCTGATGCCCAAAGGAGTTA
>CBFGNU010000102.1:0-12150 GCA_965650195.1 uncultured Mucilaginibacter sp.
AAATTAGGACTTGTTAACGCTAAATCCTAAAAAAATTAGCTTTGTGTGTTGCAGAAAATACAAGCAACAATTGCAACACTTGCAACAGCATTTTAATGCAAACTTCTAGTTATTAGCAGGTTAACAAATCAGCCTGCAACAATTTGCAACAGACTTATTCGTCAGGAAATTTAGCTGTAAATGACCAGTAAACTATTGATTATAAATAGTTTGTAAAACATAGAAAAAGCGCCGGTGCCTGCAACACTAAATCTGCTCGATCCTTTTATTTATCAGCCTATGTAACAAGTTCGTATAAGCAACCAAATATATTTTGTAGGTTAGATTTTGTTAAACGCTCACACCATGCCGCAATATCTTAACTCTTTTATTCACCTGGTATTTATTGGCTTTGTGGCGCTTTTCCCGGTGGTTAACCCGGTTGGTACGGCTTTTATTGTGAATCCGTATTTCACTTCGCTTTCGCGCAAAGAGCGGCTAAACGCGGTAAAAAAGATCACTTTTTATGCCTTTTTGATCTGTACTGTCACCTTGTTATTGGGACATTGGATATTAGAACTTTTCGGTATCTCTATCCCAATCATCCAACTGGCCGGTGGTATTATGATGTGTAAAATTGGCTGGGAGTCGCTGGCATCGGATAACGAAGCGATAGAGAAAACGCCGGCAACACAAACCACCGATGTAGGCGACGAACAACTCCGCGCCATAGAAGGCAAGTTGTTTTTCCCTATCACTTTCCCTATGACAACCGGCGCGGGCACTATTGCCGTTTTATTCACCTTGAGCGCGAACGGTGCGGATAAGTCGTTTGATAACTACCTAATCAACATAGGCGCGCTGCTTATTTCTGTGATCGGCATCTGTATTTTGATATTCATATTCTTCGCCAATACTAAGCGCCTTATTAACTACATAGGTTCCAGCAACGAAAAGATTGTTAACCGTTTAATGGCGTTTTTGATATTTTGCGTGGGTTTGCAGATCGCTTCGGGTGGGATTATTAACCTTATCAAAACCAATTTTAATTAACATGACTACTAAAACTAACTTAAGCGCGCTAAATGATAAGCAAAATGAAGCTGTTATTAGTGAAGATAAACGACTTTTAGTTTTGGCAGGTGCAGGTTCGGGCAAGACCAAGACGCTTCTACAAAAACTCATTTACCTAATTGAGGAAAATGATGTAAGCCCATCAAGTATTGTTGCTATCACATTTACCAAAAATGCGACCAATGAGATGATAGACCGCTTGATCATTTCAGCTGACACCACAGGCGAATATGAAAAACTGTTATTTAACAAAAGAATAAGCAAAGCAGACAAGGACCAGGCAAGATATACCTGGCAAAAAAAATACAAATGGATTGACGGACTTACTGTAAAAACCTTTCATTCATTTTGCTACAGTATTCTAAAGAGCTATGGTGTAAATGAGTTTGATAACAAGTTTAAAATTATTGGCGATCAGGTAAGAAATGAGGAAGATGAACTTTCTAAGCATGTTGCACCTGAAACCGTTTTTGAAGTTGTTCATAAATTGTTAATTGAACAATGCGAATCCACCGAATATTTATTGCAACTAAAACGATATATACTTGATTATGTAATAGATAAGATCCATCTAAAAAAAGCAGATCCACGGTTTGCGCCAAAAGATGGCAAGTATTTTACCACTCTCGACGGAACAAAGGTTCGCTCAAAATCTGAGCAGTTTATTGCTGATTGGTTTTACAGACACAGTATTAAATATGAATATGAACCTTTACTAAATATAAAAGACTTTTCATTCCATCCCGATTTCTTCATTCCAGACGCGAATCTCTACATTGAACATGTTAGCGAGGTAAGTTTTCCAACTAAGGATAAAGAAGAACAATTTAAAAAAGGAAATTTGCTGCTTGTTAAAACATTTGAGAGCATGACAAAGGACTCTGCCTTGTTCAATCATACGTTGGATCAAATTGTAAAAAACAGATTACCGTCCGATTATCACAAAACAATTACACTAAACTTCAAAGAGGCTTTTCACGGATATCATGAAGATGTAAAGGATTTTGTTCAACAGATTATGAGGATAACCGACATGATCAAAGTTGAAAATATTGACATTGACCTGGTTTTAGAAAATGCACGGAAGGATCAACATGAAAGGGTTAGAAATTTTTATGATTTAGCTATTCGGGTAGTAAAAGAGTACATCCATTATTGTACCAACAAAACGTATCTCGACTTCAACGATTTGATTTCGCGCACAACTTCCCTATTTCATAATCATCAAGACATAGCCAATAAATACAAAAGCAAATATCAATACATACTCGTCGACGAGTTTCAGGATGTAAATAATTTACAGGTTGAGTTGATCAAACTATTACTTACAGATCAAACACAACTGTTTTGCGTTGGCGACGACTGGCAAAGTATTTATGGTTTCAGGGGCTCAAATGTGAGCTACATTGTTGAGTTTGAAAATCACTTTGCTGATGCTAAAACCATCAAACTCAACATGAATTACAGAAGCACACAAAATATTGTTAGCGCAAGCAATGAGGTAATTAAGCATAACAAATTTAAAGTAGAAAAAGATGTTCAGGCATCTAAAAGGTCTGAGCATAAAATAGTTGTTTACTCGGGGAACACAGAGGACGAAAACGTAAAGTTCTGCGCTGATAAAGTTAGAGAGCTTCTGGATGAGGGGATTAGTAATGAGGAGATATTATTTCTTTACCGGAGAAGTAAAATGTTTACCCCGTATTTATACAAGTTTAAAAACGAGGGCATATTGATTCAGGCTAAAACTATCCATGCTTCAAAAGGGCTCGAAGCAAAAGTTGTTTTTATACTCGGCCTTACTGAAGGCAACGGGGGCTTCCCTGACATTTGGCTTGAGGACAGAATATTTCAGGTGATTAAAAAAGCAAACCACGACCTGTTGTTGGAGGAGGAAAGAAGGTTATTCTATGTTGCGATAACCCGTGCCAAAGACAAACTTTTTCTGATAACGGAAAAAGGAAATGAATCAAGCTTTTTGAAAGAAATACCCGATTCATTTACGGTAAGGACAACCTTGCCGATCAAATCGGTGGTCGAAAACGTAATACTATGTGAAAATTGTTTTAGTCAGTTGGAAAAACTTTGGGTTGTTTGTCCCTACTGCGGGCAGAAAGTAAAGGCCAAAGAAAGCTAAGAACTACAGTCATCGATAAAGCTGAATTATGCGGATTTGAGTGGTATTTTACAACAGAGCGCAAAGGCCTGACGAAAAACGCGGGCCATGGGTAAAGGCCTTGCGGGGGGAAGGATTTTTTCGGCTTGATGTTTGGTTACTTTGCATCTAAGGTAAACGGCGCAGCCCTCTTGAGCACCTTAAAAAAACAAAAACTGCGAAAAACTAACTAGCCTTAGCGGCAATGAGCGTCACCAAGCGACATGCGGAGCGCGTTTATCCTCCATACAAACACCCAACTGGCGTGTAGAGCGCCGATAGCTATCGGGGGCTTCGCTCCCGATAGCAAGACGTTGACTGACAAAACGGATTGTTATAATTCGCATAAAGCCTGCGCCACCAGAATTATTTCCTGATAAGAACTTCTCTCAATACCCTCCACACAGCTCCCTGGAGGAAACTCCCATTTTTCGTCGTTCAGATCATAAATATCATGACCCAATATCTGGTAGCGCATATCGCCAATATGTAAGGCATCAACAGGTCGGTAAACTTCAGTCCCTTCATCAAGGAGCCTTACATAAATGATCGATTTTTTCATTATAAGGTTTTCGTAAGCATTCCGATTGCTCGAAACTTTTGAAGTTCGAAAAGATTTCTCTTTCGCCCCATCGCACAACCCCACTCCCCGCTCTATCGAAATGACAGGTTTATTAAAAAAATGTGCCGCTGCTAATCAAAACATCTACACATCCTCTTATCTGCACATCAACCTACTTCTTCAATCCAATCTCCCTCAAACGCTCATCCAAATACTCACCGGCAGTTATATCGCTGTAGGCTTTTGGATGCTCCGCATCAATGGTTGATGGCAGCGAAGTAAGGTCCATATCTGCTTTTGGGTGCAGGAAAAACGGTACCGAAAAACGAGAAAACTTCATTAGCTCGCGCGGCGGGTTAACCACCCTGTGGGTTGTTGACTTCAGCTTATTATTAGTCAATCGTTGCAGCATATCGCCCACGTTAACCACCAGGTCCTCGCCGTGTGCCTTTACCGGGTACCATGCCCCTGTGCGGGTAAGCACCTCAAGCCCGTCGGCGCTGGCGCCAATCAGCAGGGTTATTAAATTAATATCTTCGTGTGCGCCGGCACGTACAGCATCTGCAGGTACGGCATCCGGGTTTTCTATCGGGAAATAGTGCAGTGTGCGTAAAATGGAGTTGCCATTATGCACCTTATCATCAAAATAATGCTCATCCAAACCTAAATAAACAGATATGGCACGCAGCAGGTTAATGCCTATGCTTTCCAGTTTTTGGTAGATCTCTAATGTAACTTCGTTAAAGTGCGGCAGCTCTTTCACCACCAGGTTATCCGGATAATCGTCTTTACTAACACCACCGTCCGTCACCGTTTGGCCTATCTGCCAAAACTCCTTCATATCCGGCGTTTTAAAGCCTTTGGCCGTTTCCTTGTTTTTACCTGTATAACCGCGCTGACCAGCCAGTTCAGGGATTTCGTAAGATGACTTTACTTCATCCGGCAAGGCAAAAAGGGCCTTTACCTGCGTGTAAAGATCATCAATTAGCTCCTTGCTCAATCCGTGATTGGTAATGGTAACAAAGCCGGTATCATTAAAGGCTTTTCCTATCTCGTCAGAAAATTGTTTGCGTTGGGCGGAGTCGCCTTTGACGTAGTTATTCAGGTCCAGCAAAGGGATGTTTACGGTTTCCATAGCAGTTAATGTTTAATAGCAGTAAAAATATCATTTTAAATACAATTACATAGCACATTATGTGTGGGGCGGGAGCAATTACGTTATAGCGACGTTCATAGCGATGGAAAAAGCAGTGGAAAATTAAAAAACCATCCCTATTTCATTACAGTTCCTTAACATTTTTAACATCAAATTGCCTATTTTTGCAACCTCTAAAAATTGAGGTAGCTATTTTGATGTACAAGGAATACAAGCAGTTAAATTTATCGCAGACCGGAAAAGACGTGCTCGACTTTTGGCAGAAGAATAACATCTTCCAAAAAAGTATCGACAGTCGCCCTGCCGGTAACCCATACACTTTTTACGAGGGCCCGCCTTCGGCAAATGGAATGCCCGGCATTCACCACGTAATGGCGCGTGCTATAAAAGACATTTTCTGTAGATACAAAACCTTAAAAGGCTACCGCGTTGAGCGTAAAGGCGGATGGGACACCCACGGCTTGCCTATTGAGCTGGCGGTTGAAAAATCGTTGGGAATTACCAAAGAAGACATCGGTAAAAAAATAAGCGTACAGGAATATAACGATGCCTGCCGCAAGGAGGTAATGCGCTATACAGATGTTTGGAACAACCTGACCGAAAAAATGGGTTACTGGGTTGACCTCGCCGATCCGTACATCACCTACAAAAACGACTACATAGAAAGCCTTTGGTGGATACTGAAGCAGTTATATAATAAAGACCTTCTTTATAAAGGATACACCATACAACCCTACTCGCCAAAGTCAGGCACCGGACTAAGCTCGCACGAGCTGAACCAGCCGGGTACTTATAAAATGGTGAAGGATACCACCATTACCGCGCAGTTTAAAGTTAAGCGGGACGGTGATTCGGAATTTTTATTTGATGGCGCTCATGGCGATGTATTTATTTTAGCCTGGACTACTACGCCTTGGACCTTACCATCAAACAGTGCATTGGCCGTAGGAGCTAAAATTGCATACCGCGCAGTTAAGACATATAATCAGTATACCGCAGAGCCTATAACCGTTATTTTAGCTAATGACTTAACAGAAAAGGTTCTAAACAGTAAAACTTTCTTTGAGGTATTTGATAATGAATCATTTGATGCATACAAATTAGGGTCGTCTAAACTAATTCCTTATAAGACAATCCCTTATTCTTTCGGTGCACCAAATGCGAGCAAACATTTTTTGGGAGAAAAACTTGTAGGCATCCATTACGAACAATTATTACCTTACGTAACCAATGCCGATCTGGCGCAAAATGGATTCCGCGTTATAGCAGGCGATTTTGTTACCACTGCAGATGGTACAGGTATAGTACACATTGCCCCAACCTTTGGTGCGGATGACTTTAGGGTGGCCCGCGAAGCAGGTGTGCCTGCCGTAATGGTTAAGGATGAACTGGGTAAAGATGTGCCACTGGTAAACAAGCAAGGTAAGTTTGTTGACGAGGTGAGTGACTTCCCGGGTTTTTATGTAAAAGAAGAATACTATACTGCCGAAGAGCGCGCTGCCGAAGGTTTTAAACCTACGGATGTGCTGATCTCGATCAAACTAAAGACTGAGAACAAAGCCTTCGACGTAAAGAAATACGAACACAGCTACCCGCATTCGTGGCGTACAGACGAGCCTATATTATATTATCCGTTGGATAGCTGGTTTATCCGCACTACTGTTTTAAAAGACAAAATGGTGGAGCTGAATAAAACCATCAACTGGAAACCTGAATCTACCGGTACCGGCCGCTTTGGGAACTGGCTGGAGAATCTGGTAGACTGGAACTTATCGCGTTCACGTTATTGGGGTACGCCATTACCTATCTGGCGCGAGGAAGATGGCAGCGAAGAAAAATGTATCGGGTCTGTTGAAGATCTGAAAGCTGAGATAGCTAAATCGGCAGCCGCTGGTTTTATGCCCGCTGATTTTGACCTGAGCGATCTTCACCGTCCGTATGTAGATAATATCATCCTGGTTTCGGCCAACGGCAACAAAATGTTCCGCGAGCCCGACCTGATAGATGTTTGGTTTGACAGCGGCGCCATGCCTTACGCGCAATGGCACTTCCCGTTTGAGAATAAGGATAAATTTAAAAATGCTTACCCGGCAGACTTTATTGCCGAGGGTGTCGACCAAACCCGCGGCTGGTTCTTTACCCTGCATGCCATAGCAGTTATGCTAAGCGAGGCCAGTGAAGAAGTAAAGGCTATAAATGCTGAGATTGGCAACAAAGGCATAGCCTTTAAAAACGTTATATCAAACGGTTTGGTGCTGGATAAGAACGGCAACAAAATGTCTAAACGTTTAGGCAACGCTGCCGATCCGTTTGAAACTATTGAGCAATACGGTGCCGATGCAGCCCGCTGGTACATGATCAGCAATGCATCGCCGTGGGATAACCTGAAGTTTAATACGGATGGTATTGATGAGGTAAGACGCAAGTTTTTTGGCACCTTATATAATACATATAACTTCTTCGCGCTGTATGCCAATATTGATAAGTTTAACTATGCCGAGGCAGAAGTTGAGTTATCGCAGCGCCCGGAGATAGATCAGTGGATCATATCCTTATTAAACACCCTTACAAAAGAGGTAGATGGTTTTTATGCCGATTTTGAGCCTACCAAAGCCACCCGCGCCATACAGGATTTTGTTGACGCGCACCTGAGCAACTGGTATGTAAGGTTAAGCCGTCGCCGTTTCTGGAAATCAGATGATTCGGCTGATAAGCTATCAGCATATCAAACGTTGTACACCTGTTTAGTTACCATAAGCAAATTGATGTCGCCGGTGGCTCCGTTCTTTGCTGAGCGTTTATATACTGATTTGAACTCGGTAACCGGTAAAGAACAATTTGAGTCGGTACACCTGGCCAACTTCCCTGCCTACAAAGCAGAGCTGGTTAACACCGGTTTAGAAGAACGCATGCAAATGGCGCAGGATATCTCGTCGCTGGTGTTATCGCTGCGTAAAAAGGTAAGCATCAACGTTCGTCAGCCACTCAGCAAGATCTTGCTACCTATATTGGATAAAAACTTTAAGCAGCAGGTAGAGCAGGTAAAAGAGCTGATCCTGTCTGAAACCAATATTAAGGATATAGAATATATAACCGATACGGCCGGCATCATCACCAAAAAAATAAAACCTAACTTTAAAGCCCTGGGCGCTAAGGTGGGCAAGGATATGAAGGCGGTGGCCGATGTTATCAATAACTTTAGTCAGGAGCAAATTGCTGAAATTGAACAAAACGGTTCAATCTTGATACTTGATACTAGATACTCAATACTACTCGACGACGTCGAGATCATAGCCGAAGATGTTCCCGGCTGGCAAGTTGCAAGTTTAGGAAAACTAACTGTGGCTTTAGATGTTACCCTAACCAATGATTTGAAGGAGGAAGGAATATCGCGCGAGTTTGTTAACCGTGTGCAAAACTTACGCAAAGCCAAAGGATTTGAAGTTACCGACAGGATAAATGTGCAGGTAAACGGTCCGCAAGATATTTGGCAGTCTGTGCAAAATAATTTGTCATATATTTGCGCCGAAATTTTAGCTGATACTATACTGCCTGACAATCAATTATCTGACGGAGAAAAGACCGAGATAGACGGAAATGAAATAATTATCGCCATAAATAAACTATAAATGAAACCAGAAAACGAAAAAACCAGATATAGCGACACTGAACTGAAAGAGTTTAAAGATCTGCTGCTGGATAAATTAGCAAGTGCAAAAGAAGAACTGAACGCGTTGGCTACATCATTAAGCTCGCCAAACGCTAACGGTACTGATGATACCGCGGGTACTTACAAAACATTAGAGGACGGATCGGCTACTTTAGAGAAAGAGCAGATCAACCAACTGGCTGCGCGTCAGAAAAAGTTTATTGACCAGCTAGAGGCCGCATTGGTACGTATTGAAAATAAAACTTACGGTATTTGCCGCGAAACAGGCAAACTGATACCTAAAGAGCGCCTACGCGCTGTGCCACACACTACCTTAACTATGGAAGCTAAATTAAAGCAATAAATGAAGGCTGCTTATACTAAACCCTTTATTGCTGCTACTTTAATTATCATTGCTGATCAACTCGTAAAAATATGGGTAAAGACCAACATGGTTGAAGGCGAAGCCGGGGAGATAAAGTTTTTGGGGGAGCGGGGCATGCTTCACTTTACCGAGAACAATGGAATGGCCTTTGGCATGGAACTGGGCTTTGAGTGGGGTAAACTTGCCCTTACATTGTTTCGCATAGTTGCTGTTATTGGTATAGGATATGGTATGGTGTATCTTATTAAACATAAATACCACCGCGGATTGATAATGAACGTTGCGCTGATATTTGCCGGCGCTATGGGTAATATAATCGACTCCACTTTTTATGGCATTATTTACAAATATGCTCCCATTTTCCACGGCCGGGTGGTAGATATGTTCTATTTCCCGTTAATAAGTGGCAATTTCCCTTCGTGGGTACCGCTTTGGGGCGGCGAAGAGTTTATCTTCTTCCGTCCGGTGTTTAATTTGGCCGATGCCTCTATTTCTGTAGGCGTTATTTTGATCCTCATTTTCCAAAAACACTATTTTAAGCAGGAAGCGCCCGAAGAAGTTGCGCCTCACAGCGAAATGGTAGAAGAATAAACTCCGCATTATACAATAAACAGAAAAAGCCCCGCATTTCGGGGCTTTTTCTGTTTGCAAGCATATTTTTAGCTGTGTTTCTATAATTTACTTGATATAATGGTCAAATACTTTTTACCTTTTCTGTATATTTTAATTTCATATATAAAATCCAACCAATTTGAACTTAAATTTTATCAATTTTCACTTTTTTTATAATTTTTTCACAAAAAATTTCATTTTTATTATCTATTTAATAAAAAAATACTAATTTTAGACATGCAAATGAGGTTATACAAACAATTTTACATGATTTTTGTGTTGATGCGCGCATGTTTATGGAATGTGAGCGACTCTTTTGCAGGTGATGGCAATATAGATGCCCCCGCAGATCATATAACTAAAAGTGAAGAGGTAAATGGAGAGCTATTATCAGTTGCATACCGCAGGGCATTATATATGGCCGATGATAATGCAACTGAGCAGGACGATTTTTCAGGAACACAGGTAAGCCATGTTGCTGCCTTGCCGGTGTTCCATCGGGACAAAGTATATAACAGAAAAAGTTTAAGCGGAGAGCGCGCCCGTTTTTTAAGGCTGCTGCTTTTTCCCAATCATTCATTCGGGTGAAAGTGAGGCCCAAAAAAATAAACTATTGAATAACACCGGGGGGCGACCCCAAAAATTGAACTTATTGTATAACAACCCTAATCAACAAATTAAAAAATGAAAAAAATCGTACCTTTTGGCATTCTTGTAATTGTGGTTATCCTGGCACTGATGTACCCGGGTAACTCTGCAGCACCGGCGCCCACCACCTATGTTGGAGCAGACATTGCATGGCTATTGATCTCAACAGCGCTTGTATTATTAATGACCCCTGGTTTGGCGTTCTTCTACGGCGGTATGGTTAGAAAGAAAAACGTTATTTCTACCATGTTACAGAGCTTTGTTTGTATGGGCCTTATTACCATTATATGGGTAGTATTTGGTTTCAGCATGGCTTTTGGCGAAGACGTAGGCGGTTTAGGTCTTATCGGTAACCCTAAATCATTCTTCATGATGCAAAACACTTTAGGTGTAGCATGGGGAACTATTCCGGTTGTCCTGTTCGCTATGTTCCAGTTAAAATTCGCGGTTATTACACCGGCGTTAATTACAGGTGCATTTGCAGAGCGTATCCGCTTTAACTCTTATTTGATCTTCATCACACTTTTCATCGTTATCATTTACATTCCTCTTGCTCACGCAACATGGCACCCAGAAGGTTACTTCTTTAAAATGGGCGTACTTGACTTTGCAGGTGGTACTGTAGTACACATGTCTGCAGGTTGGGCTGCGTTAGCATCAGCATTGTATCTTAAAAAACGCAACGAAGTTGCCGAGGCTCATGTACCGGCACGTATAAGCTACGTAATATTGGGTACAGGCTTACTATGGTTTGGCTGGTTCGGTTTCAACGCAGGTTCTGCATTAGGAGCAGGCGAATTAGCTGCTACCGCTTTAGCTACTACAACCACTGCATCAGCTGCTGCTGCAATGTCATGGATATTCTTTGATATGTTACGTGGTAAAAAACCATCAGCTGTAGGCGCTTGTATTGGTGCTGTAGTTGGTTTAGTTGCTGTTACTCCTGCTGCTGGTTTCATCACTGTATCAAGCTCACTGATTGTTGGTATAGTTGCTGCTGTGGTTAGTAACCTGGTAGTTATCTGGAGAAGCAAAACCAACATTGATGATACGCTTGACGTATTCCCTTGCCACGGGGTAGGCGGTATGGTTGGTATGTTGATGACAGGTATCTTCGCAACTAAAAGCGTTAACAGCTTAGGTGCTGAAGGCTTATTCTACGGCGAAACTGCTCTGTTCGTAAAACACCTTATTGCTTTAGTAGCAGTATCAGCATTCGCATTCATTGGTTCTTTTATCTTATTGAAAGTAACAGACCTGATAAGCCCGCTGCGTGTAACTCCTGAAGAAGAGTTGGCAGGTTTGGACGTTAGCCAGCACGACGAAGAGTTGTAATTCAAATCACAATCTAAACATAATCAACAAAAGCGCCCCGATACCGGGGCGCTTTTGTTTTAATAGCATTCACCACTAATTTCTGTTACCGCGCCGCCCGCCGTTACGCTGCTCGCCATTTCCTTGTTGTTGTTGTGGCTGCTGCTGTTGCGGCTGCATTTGCTGCTCCTGTTGCCTTTCTTGCTGGCGCTGCTGCTGCCGCTCGGCCTGTTGCTGCTGACGTTGTTGTTCGCGCTGCATTTGCTGTTCCTGTTGTCTTTGCTGCTGAAGCTGTTGCTGTTGCATTTGTTGCTCCTGTTGTCTTTGCTGTTCACGCTGCTGCTGACGCTCGTCTTGTTGTTGCTGGAGTTGCTGTTCGCGGAGCATTTGATGATCTTGATGCCGCTGGTGATGTTGCTCGGCTTGTTGTTGCTGGCGTTGCTGTTCGCGTCGCATTTGTGGTTCTTGCTGACGCTGTAGTTGTTGCTCCTGCCGGCGTTGCATATCCTGCTGGTCAGGCTGCTGCGCGCGATTTTGATCCAGCTGCTGGCGACGCGCTTCGCGTTGCATTTGTTGCTCCTGTCGGCGTTGCACATCCTGCTGGTCAGGTTGCTGA
>CBFGNU010000103.1:0-12104 GCA_965650195.1 uncultured Mucilaginibacter sp.
TCAAAAAGCTTTTGATAATCTGGATACAGCGTATAGCCACTGTTTAACAGTGCCTCTGCTGCATCAGCGGCTTTTTGCCATTTTTGCACGTCCTTGGTAGGGCTGAACAAAGGAGATGCTGCATATAAATAGGTACGGGATAGCAGGGCCTTGCAAGCATCGCCGGTAGCCCTTCCGTAATTGGCATCAGTTGATGCGTATTTAGCAGGCAGATTGGGTAGCGCTTCCATCACATCCTTTGCAATGAATGTTACGCATTCTTCAAAAGTGTTTCTTTTGAATGTGGCCTGATCACTCAATTGGTAAACCTTGTCTACTATAGGAACGCCACCATACCTTTCAATAAGATTGAAATAAAGAAAGGCTCTCAGAAACTTAGCTTCCGCAATCATTCGCGCTTTATTAGGCAAGTTAACGGTAGTCCCATTCATTTTTTCCAGGAACACATTGATCTTACGCATATATTGGTACGCAAAATTCCAATTATACAGGTAACCGTTTTGCACCTCCCAAAAACCCCCAATATTTGCTCCTAATGATCCGACATTGTCGGGAGTGTACGTGTTAAGTTTAAAAAGGTCACCTCCGCAACAGGCAAGGCTGTTGAAATTTTCATCAGTATATTTAGAATACGCCATACTTACGTTAAAGCCATGAACCTGGGAGTTATAAAGTTCATTATGGTAGGCTTCTATTAGCTTTGGATCGCTCCAAACGGCATCTTCAGCAAGTTTGTCCTGCGGCGATAAGTCCAGGACGTTTTTCTTACAGGACATGCTGAGCATTACAACAAACACTGTAGGAAGTATTAATTTAATTGCTTTCATCGTTATAATTTTTAAAATTGTAGATTAACACCAAAACTTACGATCTTCAAAGGCGGGTAGTTTAAATAACTTTGATTTGCCAACTCGGGATCTCTGTATTTAATTTCTTTTGCCCATGTTAATAAATTGGTACCATTAACAAATGCACGGAGACTCTTAACGCCTATTTTTCGCATTAAATCGCCGTTAAAGGTATATCCTAATTCAGCGTTTCTTAGTCTTACGAATGTCGCGTCATATAAGAAAAAGTCTGTTGCGCCGCCTGGTAACAAATTATTTGCCCGAGGCATAGTCGCGCCCTCTTTATTATTTACGGTCCAACGGTTAGTGGCCCTGTAAACAGGGGCATTGTCCAAATCCTCTAAACCAAACTCGTCAACAATGGCGTCATTAACAAACGCGTCGGCTTGCCCCTGGAAAAACAGGGTTAGGTCAAAACCCTTATATTGCAAACTTGTGTTAAGGCCAAACACGTACAAAGGCGTTGGAGATTGGTTGGTTATGTAGCGGTCATTTCCGTCTATTTTACCATCATTGTTTAAGTCAAGAACTTTAACGTCACCTAACTTGGCCGCAGCTATGTGTGGGTAACTATCCAACTCAGCCTGGGTATTGAATATACCGTCAGATTTGTAATAAAGGCCGGCACCAAGCGGCATCCCGGTGTTGGCTTGATATGGTTGTGCCGGTGGCACTTCGTCCATAAAAATGATCTTACTTTTTGCATAAGCTACGTTTGCGCTAACTGAATAAGACACCTGCCCAACCTTGTTCCTATGTGTCAAATCCACTTCAAACCCACTGGTATTCACCTTCCCGATATTTTCTTCGGGCAATCTGGGAAAACCGTTGACCGCGCTAACTGAAAGATTACGCTGACGGAGGATGTTTGATCGCTTTTGATTGAATACAGTAATGTCTACATCAAGCTTTCTGTTGAATAAAGAAGCACTCAATCCGAAGTCCAGTTTTTTACTCACTTCCCAGCCAATATTCGGATTGGAAAGAACAGTGGAGAAAATACCAGGTACGGTACTGCCGCCAAAAACATAATTATTCCCAAAGTCAAAAGTCTGCAAGAATTGGAATTGACCCACCTGGTCATTACCAAGCTCGCCATACGAAGCCCTAAGCTTTAAAGTATTGACAAATCCCACAGATTTCATGAAATCTTCCTCAGATACTACCCAGCCTGCAGATGCAGACGGGAAGAATCCATATCTGTTATAAGTAGGAAATATGGTTGACCCGTCAGAGCGGAATGCAAATTCCAGCAAGTATTTGGATTGATAATTATAATTGAACCGACCCAAATAACTATTGTAGGCTCCCGCAGAAGCATTGCCGGCATTGCCTAAATCCTCTGGTCTCGTGCCCCCTAAACTAACTTGCGGAAGTGCCGCGCTAAGAAAGTTTCTGCGTGTCGCCGATGCAAACGTATTGGAATTTCTCTGTTGTTCTGCACCTAACATTGCGGCAATGTTATGATCTTTGCCAATTGTAGTTCTGTAAGATAGCCTGACGTTGGTAAGGGTGGTGACCCACCTGTCGTATCTATCGGTAAGTTGTATCGGAGAAGTTGATGCTATACGATCATACTGCTGAGTGTTTGGATTGTACACGTGCCAGTAATGTGGCTGAGAGAAGTTTTTTTGGAACTGGTTTCTCAAGTCGTAATTATAGGAAGCATCAAGCACCAATCCATTTACATGAGGCACTTTAAAAGATGCTGTAAACGTTGTAGTTATAGGATCATCTTTCCATTGCTGGTACCCTCTCCGGTCTGAAAGAAGCGGGCTGTTATCAAACCGCCCCCCGGCAAGCAGCCCGTTAGGGTATATGGCTGGTAGCGTTGGATTTGCCTGCAACGTGGTAGAGAAGTCAGTTCCATTTGCTGCAGTCCGCTGAGTGAACACGCCAGCGATATTAGCACCTACGGTTAAATACTGTGATAGATCTGCATCAATTCTTACTCTGGAGTTATACTGGTTATATTTGTACGGTTGATTTTTAAAATTACTGCCTTGGCTAGCTGATCCGAAAGAAAGCAGGTATCTCACCTTATCCGAGCCTCCGCTCGCCTGAAAATTCAGCCTTTTCTGGGGAGTGTTCCTATTTAAAGATACATCCGCCCAATTAGTATTCGGGTATAAAATGGGGTCAGACCCGTCACGGTATTTTTGAATCTCTGCAGCCGACTTATAGGGCCCTCTTCCCAGGTAAGAATAAGTTTCATTCACCACCTCCGAAAACAGTGCCGCATCCATCATTTCCGGAATTTTGGTAGGGTTAGTAATACCATATACGTAAGAGAAATTATAACTGGTCTTGCCTTTGGCGCCTGGTTTGGTGGTAACCAAAACTACGCCGTTGGCGGCTCGGGCACCATATATAGCTGCTGAACCATCTTTTAATACGGTTATACTCTCAATATCCTGCGGGTTAAGGGTTGAAAGAATCCCTGTACCACGCGGCACACCGTCAACTACAATCAGAGGGTTATTGTTACCAAAAGTACTTGCACCGCGTATGACGATGTTGAGATCTTCTGCCCCAGGTACGCCGTTACGCTGATTGACAACGAGGCCAGGTAGTCTACCTGCCAGGCTGGTTGTAACATTCACAGACTGGTTTTTAGTTAGATCTTCCCCCTTAACTCTTGATATCGAACCCGTCAGGGTTTCTCTTTTTTGCGTACCATAACCCACCACAACAACTTCATCAAGTTGTGTATCTATGGGTACAAGTTTTACATTGATAATTGCACCATTGCCTGCAGGTAAATCTTGGGGTTGATATCCCAGTACTGTAAAAGTTAGTGTAGCACTACTGGGCACTGTGATAGAATACTTACCATTTCCATCGGTTATTACCCCGTTTGTTGTTCCTTTTACTGTTACACTAACGCCGGGCATTGGCTGGTTAGTTTCGTCTGTTACAGTACCGGTTTTGGTTACGTTTTGCTGTTGCAGCAAGGCGGCGGTATTGAAGTTTTCTATCCCATGCACACTTTCGTGAGCGCTTGAAATATTGACTAAAGCGATAGTCGCAATTGATGTTGCAATTACCGTTTTTTTGGACAATACCGTCCATGCTCGAAGCATGACCTTCGAATTTAATGTCATAATTTTAAGTTTTAGTTTTTTTGTAGTTGGTTAATTAAAATTGGTGATGACAGACGTCAAGCAGTGTTTAGTTTTGTTTTCCTCATAAGCATTATAATAATTTAATAATTTAGTTAGATGCAAAGCATTGGAGTGCTTTGTGGTAAAAATGGTTGTCAAATTAACCTGTAAAAAACTGTATAGCGTTGCACGTAATTACCGTATTATTAAGAAATATTACCATTTTATGGAAGATGCTTTCTAAAATTGGTATGTTTACCTCAGTTAATTATGGAACCGGAATTACTCAAAGTTTCTAATCAGTCAGCCTTTTCTTTTAGTATAAGGTTAGACCGTGTGCCAAACGTAAATAGCAGATGGCATTTTCATCCCGAAGTTGAGCTTATATACCTTCATCGCGGTTCAGGGATGCAGTTTATAGGCGATGGCATAAAAAGGTTTCACGAGGGTGATATAATTTTAATTGGATCAAATTTGCCGCACTACTTCAAATTTGATAAAGAAAAGCAGGTAAATAGTAGCAATGAAAGTCCTTATTCAACCGTTATTCATTTTTACGAGGACTTTTGGGGTAGGGCATTCCTTGAATTGCCTGAAAATGCTATTATTAAACGCGCTTTGGAAAAGGCAAAAAGAGGTATTCTGATTTCAGCTAGAAAAGAACCTATAATCTCCAATTTGATAAAGCAATTGTCCGTGTCTGAAGGCCATTCACGCATAGTATTGTTAATGGAAGCTCTTGCGTTAATCGGTTCCAGCAGTAGTGGAAAATTACTATCATCAATAGGTTTTAAATATAATTTCGAAGAATCTGATAAATATCGCATAAACCTTATTTATGAATATTCTTTTGCTCATTTTAAAGACAAAATTTCATTGCAAAAGATTGCTCAGATTGCTAACCTTGCGCCTAATTCCTTTTGTCGTTATTTTAAAGCAAAAACAAGGAAAACTTATTTTCAATTTGTTAATGAGATACGCGTAAGCCACGCTTGTAAATTGCTTATTGAGGACGAGGTTAGTATAAAGCAAATATGTTATGAAAGTGGCTTTAATAATTTTTCCTCTTTTCATGCTGTTTTTAAGCAAATAACCGGGAAAACACCACTTACTTATAAGCAACATATTATTCCAAGTTCAGCGCTTGATAATTAGTGGACTAATTAGCAAGGTTTTGGTAATGGTAATATTCCTTAATAGTAAGTTAATTTCCTGCAATCGCTAACAATTTTTAAGCAGTTAATTTGAAGTCCCGATCAATTATAGCCAATATTAAAATGATGCCCCAAAATCATAAATTATTAGCATTTTTTTGAATGGGCACCACAACTACGTTTTTTAATTACCATATGGTTGTTTATGCAAATCATATTATTAACGCAGGCCACTTTATGCGTAATTATAGAATAGGGTTGAAGAATAAATTGATATCTTTAAAATTAATTATAAGGTTATTTATGGCTGAATATCGAAGTCGCAAATAATTTCGAACGAATTATGACCAATATCCTAAATCGATCAACTCCGAATTTGCCAAAAATAGTTTTTGGCACAAGCAGCCTTGGAAATTTATTTGTGGCGCTTAACGATACCGTAAAGCGGGATATAGTTGCGGAGTGCGTTAAGCATTCGCCAGGTAAGGTGGTATTTGATTCGGCCGGTAAGTATGGAGCTGGTTTGGCACTTGAATCACTTGGCAGAGCATTAAGTGATTTAGAAGTTAACCCAGACAATGTTGTTATAAGCAATAAATTGGGATGGTTTAGAACAGAATTAAAAACCCCTGAGCCAACATTCGAAAAAGGGGTATGGGTGGGTATAAAGCATGACGCTGTTCAAATGATAAGTTACGATGGCATGATGAAGTGTTTTGAACAGGGTAATGAATTATTAGGCGGATGGATTTCTGAAATGGTTTCAGTACACGACCCTGATGAATACCTGGCAGCTGCCACTTCGCCCAAAGAGGAAGCTAAAAGATATAATGACATACTGGAAGCCTATAAAGCATTAGCCGATTTAAAAGCAAGTGGGCGGGCAAAATCAGTAGGGATAGGAGCCAAGGATTGGAAAACAATTGTCAGGATAGCAAAAGATGTTAAACTTGATTGGATAATGGTGGCCAACAGCATGACAATAAAAAGCCACCCGGCGGAATTGTTGGAATTTATGGCAGATATGAAGCGGAAAGGCATTCCTATTATTAACTCAGCTGTATTTCACTCAGGTTATTTAATTGGCGGTACTCATTATGATTATAAACTGGTGGATGAGAATTTTCCGGGACATAATGAGCTCTTAAAATGGCGCGAAGATTTCTTTGCCACTTGTAAAGAATTCAACATCACACCCGCAGCCGCCTGCGTGGCATATGCATTAAAGGTGCCAGGTGTAGAAAGCGTTGCGTTAAGTACTACTAACCCTTTGCGGGTTAAGGATAACATAAATATGGCCCATACAGTCATTCCAAAAGGTTTTTGGGCGAAAATGGTTGAAAGAGGTTTGTTGGATTTCTCTTTTAACTAATAAGAATATGTCAAAAATAGACTCTCATCAACACTTTTGGAAATATAACCCGATACGGGATTCGTGGATAACGGATGATATGGCCGTAATTCAAAGAGATTTTTTCCCAGAAGATCTTGAACCGGTACTTAAAAGTAACGGAATTGACGGTTGCGTAATAGTGCAATCTGATCAATCTGAAGAAGAAAACCACTTTCAATTAAAAAACGCAGCAGATCATAGCTTTATTAAGGGAGTTGTCGGTTGGGTTGATCTTTTGTCGGCAGGTGTTGAGCAAAGACTTGAATATTACAGCCAATTTAAAAAATTGAAAGGTTTTCGACATGTGTTACAGGGCGAGCCACAGCGCAATTTTATGTTGCGCCCCGATTTTTTAAAAGGTATATCGTTGCTTAACAAGTATAATTTCGCGTATGATATTCTAGTGTTTCCGGATCAGTTGAAATTTACCAACGAAATGGTTGCAATGTTTCCTGAGCAGAGATTTGTTTTGGATCATATTGCTAAGCCATATATTAAAGATAAAGTTTTGACAGGCTGGGACTCGGATATTAAGGCGTTGGGCAAATTTGATAATGTGTTCTGCAAAATTTCAGGGATGGTTACAGAAACCACCTGGAATAATTGGCAACCTAAAGAATTTGATCCTTATATAGATGTTGTGGTTGACGCTTTTGGGGCAGACAGAATAATGTTTGGATCTGATTGGCCCGTTTGTAAAGTAGCCGCCACTTACAAGGAAGTGCATGGCATTGTTGAAAATTACTTCTCTGGTTACAGTGAGAGTGAAAAAGGGAAGATCTTTGGAGAAAATGCAATTAAGTTTTATAGTTTATCAGAATAAAAAATGAATTCGTTGGTTTGTGCCCATCCGGGAAAATTTGAATATAAGCAATTTGAGCGGCCCGTGTTAACTCCCGGAAATGCCATTATAAAAATAAGAAGAATTGGCATTTGCGGGACAGACCTCCACGCCTTTAGAGGTACGCAGCCATATTTTAATTATCCGCGTGTGTTAGGACACGAACTTTCCGGCGATTTAGTTGAAGCTGATAATGCGCCTGGATTTACGATAGGGGAGCGGGTTACTTTTATACCTTATATTAACTGTCAGCAATGTATCGCCTGTAGATCTGGCAAGCCAAACTGTTGTGTAAATATCAAGGTATGCGGAGTGCACATTGATGGCGGTATGGCCGAATATTATTCTATTCCTTCTCGTTTATTAGTACACGGCGAAGGATTGAGTTATGATGAATTGGCGTTAATTGAGCCGTTGGCAATAGGTGCGCATGGTATAAGGCGTGCAGCGGTTGTTCCCGACGAATTTGTGTTAGTAATCGGTGCAGGTCCTATCGGCTTAGGCACCATGGAGTTTGCCCGTATAGCGGGTGCGCAGGTTATCGCTATGGATATAAATGATAACAGACTTGCTTTTTGTAAGGAAAAGTTGGGTATACATTACACAGTTAATGCACTGGAAGACGCAAAAGAGCAAATAAGTAAAATTACCGGTGGCGACATGCCTACTGTAGTAATAGATGCTACGGGCAGCCAGAAAGCTATAAACTCGGCGCTTCAATTTATGGCACACAGCGCTCGTTTAGTACTGATAGGTTTGCAGAAAGAAGAAATATCGTTTAGTCACCCTGAGTTTCATAAACGCGAAGCCACGTTAATGAGCAGCAGAAATGCAACCCGCAAAGATTTCGAACATGTTATTGATTCGGTAAAAAAAGGGCTTATTAATCCGCTGGCTTATATAACTCATCGTTCAGATTTCAGTAAACTTAGCGTTGATTTTCAAAGTTGGCTTGATCCGGCTTCAAACGTAATTAAAGCTGTCGCTACATTATAAAAAATAGATTTACGATGGATGGACAGAATGCAGCGATGACAGGCGTTAAACTTGCACACCTCTCAGGTAAAACCGTAGGGCAGATCAATGCCCCCGATGTGATTACGCCCTCTATAGATTATTTGACGCTTCCCGTCAAAATTTTACAATTTGGTACTGGCGTTCTATTACGTGGACTTACAGATCACGTAATAGATAAGGCCAACAGAGCCGGCATATTTAATGGACGCATTGCTGTTGTAAAGTCTACAAATACAGGTGGTACTGACGCTTTTGCCCAACAGGACAATCTGTATACGCTGCAGATGAAGGGTATTGAAAATGGGCGTTTAACGGAAGAAACTGTTATTAATACTTCAATAAGCAAAATATTATCTGCTGCCGGGGAATGGGATCTGGTTTTAAAAGAAGCTGAAAATCCCGAACTTAAAGTTGTTATTTCTAATACGACTGAAGTTGGACTTCAATTAGTAAATGAAGATATTACTCAGCAACCACCTTCATCATTCCCTGCAAAGTTGTTAGCCGTATTACATCATCGGTATAAAACTTTCAACGGTAACAGTGAAAGTGGTTTGGTAATTATACCCACAGAGCTTTTACCCGAAAACGCAACCATACTCAAATCAATTATAAAGAAGCTTATTACTTTTAACAACTTGAGCGCTGATTTTGAGAATTGGATAAATGAAAGTAACTATTTCTGCAATTCACTAGTGGATAGAATAGTAACCGGCAAGCCATCAGCCCAAGAGCAACGTCTGTTCGAAGAAAAGAATGGGTACCGTGATGACTTGTTGATCGTGTCAGAACCTTATTGCCTATGGGCTATTGAAGGCGATGATAAAGTAAAATCAATTTTGAGTTTTGAACAAGCAGATCCCGGTGTTATTATTATTCCGGATATCGAAGTTCACCGCGAGTTAAAATTGCGCCTTCTGAATGGTACGCATACGCTGAGTTGCGCGTTAGCGCTCACTATGGGTTTTGATCTGGTAAATGCGGCAACCAACAATGCGGAATTTTCTTCCTTTTTGCAAAATTTAATGGAAGAGATAAGGTTGGCCATGCCTTATAAAGCTGAACCTGCGCTGATGGAAGACTTTTCTCAACGGGTTTTAGACAGATTCAGGAATCCATATATAGAGCATCAATGGGTAGCCATTGCGCAGCAATACACTACCAAAATTATAACAAGGGTGCTTCCTGTTCTGAAGGAACATTATAGGTTATACAAACATGCCCCTGAAAACATAGCAAGGGGATTTGCTGCTTATATTTCACTTATGAGTAAGGTTATTAAGGATAATGATCAATACTATTTACTTTATAAGGGCGAGCGGCATCTTCTGAAGGATGAGAAAATAGCTATCGTGGTAGCTAAGTGGGCTGCACATTCAACAGAGAACATTGCATCAGAAGTTCTTGGCAGTAGTGAAATATGGGGAGATGACTTATCACAATTACCAGGTTTTGTAAATACAGTTCAACACCATTTAAATAACCTGATTAAATAAGATTGCGGCGTTAGTAAATGATGCAACTTGTATAACGAATAAAGTCTGCCTGCTTGCCATTTGAAGCAGAAGTACACTGTCCGATAGATAAAAATCATTAAAAAAAATGAAAATTAATAAGTCCGCCGTTTTTGGGTTGTGTATAGCAGTTATATGTAATTCTGTTGCATTAGCACAAAAAATATCGGTCCGATCACCCAACCAAAAAATAAACGTTGGGCTGTTTAATCAGCAAAACGGCAACAGCGGCGAATGGTATTTAAAAGTATCATACACGGACGGCGACAAATTAACCGAAGCTATTTCGCATATCGATCTTGGATTAGTAAGAGTCGACCAGGAATTTGCAAAGGAATTGACGTTTGTAAAAGCAGGGAATCTTACGCCGATAAATGAGCAATATAAAGCAGTTTACGGCAAGCGCTCAGTTAGAAATAATAGCGCAAACGAAGTAATGATATCGTTTCAAAATCCGGATAAAACTAAATTGAATATAATAATACGAGCTTACAATGATGGCATGGCATTTCGATATGAATTTCCGGACAAACAAGCCGCTGTTATGGTTAAGGACGAGTTAACAGCATATAGTATCCCAAAGGAAACCAACCGGTGGATGGAAAAATGGAATGCAGCCAATGAAGGTTATTATACGGCGATGAGTGATGACAGGGTGTTGCAGCAGGAGTGGTGCTACCCCGCACTTTTCAATACAAATGATAATGCATGCTGGTTTTTACTGCATGAAGCCGACCTCGACAGAAATTATTGTGGAACCAAGTTGAGTAACGTGACCGATGCCACAAAGTATAAACTTACCTTTCCTAATCCCAAAGACGGACGCGGAACAGGGGTATCTGAGCCAACAATAAATTTCCCTTGGAAATCACCTTGGCGGGTTGTAATTATGGGCAAATTGCAGGATGTGGTTGCTTCAACACTGGTTGATGATATATCCACTCCGTCCGTAGTTAAAAACACCGATTGGATAAAACCGGGTCTGGTATCATGGAACTATTGGTCAAGCAATCATGGCACGAAAGATTATAAAATAATCACCCGTTTCGCAGACCTGGCTGCTGATATGAACTGGCCGTATACTCTTTTAGATTGGGAGTGGGATAGTATGGGCAATGGCGGCAAATTAGAAGACGCGTTAACTTATATAAAGGCAAAGGGTGTAAAACCCTTAATGTGGTATAACTCCGGAGGCAACCACACTACAGTAACTTCAACGCCGAAGGACCGTATGCTTACGCATGAAAGCCGGGTGGCTGAATTTACAAAACTCAGGGAACTGGGTGTCGCGGGAGTTAAAATAGATTTTTTTGAGAGCGAAAAGCAGAATATGATCCAGTATTACCTGGATATTTTAGATTATGCTGCTCAATTTCAGATCATGGTATATTTTCATGGTTGCCTGGTTCCACGCGGGTGGTCAAGAACCTACCCGCACTTAATGACCTATGAAGCAGTTCGCGGTGCGGAGTGGTACAATAACGTACCCGATTTTACGATGGCTGCGCCTGAGCATAACACTATTTTGCCATTTACCCGTAATGTCATCGGGCCAATGGATTATACACCGGTTACATTTACCAATTCGCAATATCCACACGTTACATCTTATGGCCACGAGCTGGCCCTGAGCGTGCTGTTTGAATCAGGTTTGCAAAATTTGGCAGATAGGCCCGATGGATACTATGGGCTACAGGATGCGGCAAAAGCTTTTTTACGAAACGTGCCTAATGCTTGGGATGATTCAAAGTTAGTGGATGGTTATCCCGGTAAGGATATAACGATGGCGCGCCGTAAAGGCAACAATTGGTATATAGCAGGTATAAACGGCGAGCAGCGCGAGAAAAGAAAGAGTATAAAGCTTGATTTTTTAACTGACAAAGTAAAATATAAGCTAACGCTTATTGAAGATGGCGCTCATGACAAAGAATTTTCCATACAATATATGGTGGTAGATAAATCCAGTACAATAGATATTAAAATGTTGCGTCGAGGTGGCTTCGCAGGCGTTATAACAAGCGAACTTTAAACATAATTATAAAAAAAATTCTAATTTTTATAACTTACAACGTTTTCGTAAGATTTGTATCTTAATATAAATAATTAACCAACTATCTATTCAAAAATTAAATGAAGTTTAACAAGCTAATAGTCTCGCTGATTCTGCTAGGGTCGATGTTTGCGCAGGCCCAGACGCCGGGCCTATCCTTAAGTGATTTAACGCCATCTGGTG
>CBFGNU010000104.1:0-12101 GCA_965650195.1 uncultured Mucilaginibacter sp.
CTCTTCTGCCTACATCTTCAATGTAGGGGTTCAGTCCGCGGTTTTCGTGCACTACCAGTACGCCGCCCAATTTCCCTTTGGCATCCACAGGTTTGGATAGCAGGGCTTTTATGGTTCCACCGCCTTTTGGCGATGGGTAATTAATGAATTCAGATTTCAGGCGCGCGTCATCTTTTTTTATCTGGATGTTGCCTTTATAATCAGGCATCAAAAAGCTCATCAGCGATGTAACGGTTAACCCGCCCACAGCATACAGGGATAACTTCTGCATAAAATCGCGCCTGTCAAGGCGGTTGTGGGCATAATCGTCGTACAGGTCAAAAACTTCCTGCTTAATATCTTCTTTGTTTATCTCACTCATAATTAAAAGCTTTGTTCAAATTTAGTAAATAGACGTTATCAGTGGTTAAAATTGCTGCTAATTTTATAATTATCAGCAGTGGTATTAAATAGTGTACCTTACATCAATTTTGGAGGCCATATTTGATCAACTCATTGATAGTTACCTGGCCACCAACGTGGGCACGGTAAGTAATTTTCTCACCGAAGCTCTGTCATCCCATTTAGTAAACAATATAAACGCGCTGTACAGTAGCAATTTGCTGCTTTCTGCAGGTACCGGTAATAATAAGCTGGTAAATCATAACAAATTAGTACGCAGCGACAAAATTTATTGGTTAGACCGCATGCATAATAACCTGCATGAAAATGCTTTTTTTGATTTGATGGACCGCTTTGTGAGCCACTTGAACAGCACCTGCTATGCCGGCATTACCGGGTACGAGTTTCATTATACGCTTTACGAAAAAGGAAGCTTTTATAAGCGCCACCTTGACAATTTTAAGCAAAACGGTACAAGGGTTTTCTCCATGATACTGTATCTGAACACAGCGGTTGATGGCGGGGAATTACGGATCTATCAGGAAGACCACTGGGAGGATATTACACCAAACGCCGGCAAAAGCGTGTTCTTTAAAAGTAACGAGCTGGAGCACGAGGTTTTAATAACCCGCTTACCCAGAATGAGCATAACCGGCTGGTTAAAGGTTACCCGGTAGATATAAGGAATAAAACCTTCGTTAAAAATGCGATATTAGCATTAGCCCGTCGGGTAGATCAATGTGGTCGCTATAAACCGGCGCATAGCATTTTTAACATATGATAAAAGCATTTTCAATCGCGGTAGCGTGCCTGCTATTTACAGTTTCTTCATTTGCCCAGGGCAAGGTATGGAAAAGCAGCGCCGAGCCACTGGCCGAGATCAAGAAACTACGCAGCTTAATAAAACCACCCCAATTTAAAAAGACTGATTACAACATAACCAAATACGGCGCGGTTAGTGGTGGAATCATCAATAATACAAAAGCTATTAACGCTGCAATTGCGGCTTGCAATAAAGCCGGCGGCGGCAGGGTTGTTATCCCTGTCGGCACCTGGTTAACCGGGGCCATCTACCTTAAAAGCAATGTAAACCTGCATCTGCAGGACAGCGCTAAATTGATCTTTAGCAGGGATACAAAGGATTACCCAATTGTTGCTACTCGTTGGGAAGGGATGGAATGTATGAACTACTCTGCCCTGATTTATGCTAACGGCGAAACCAATATTGCCGTTACAGGCAACGGCACATTAGATGGCAACGCCGACAGGGAGCACTGGTGGAACTGGGTTTACGGCGGGCCTACGGTTAACCAGGTTACTGCCCGGAATAAACTGCACGAATACATGCACCAAAAAACTGATCCCAAAACCCGCGTTTTTGGCGACGGAAGTTTCCTGCGACCGAATTTCATCCAGTTTCAAAACAGTAAGAATATAAGGATAGCTGATGTTAAGATAACCAACTCGCCAATGTGGATCATTCATCCGCTGCTGTCTGAGAATATTATTATAGAGAATGTTAAGGTAATATCGCACGGCCCTAACAATGATGGCTGCGACCCGGAGTCGTGTAAAAATGTGATGATCAGGAATTGCCTGTTTGATACCGGCGACGATTGCATCGCCATAAAATCGGGTCGTGATGAGGATGGTAGACGCGTAGCGCGCCCCGCCGAAAACCACATTGTTGAGAACTGCGTTATGAAGGATGGCCACGGCGGCGTAACCATTGGCAGCGAGATAGCAGGCGGCGCCCTAAACATCTATGCCCTAAACTGCACAATGGACTCAAAAGATCTTGACAGGGTGTTGCGCCTTAAAACCAGCTCATCGCGCGGGGGGATTATTGAGAATGTTTTTATGAAAGACATTAAGGTAGGTACCTACAAAGACGCTGCACTGTCCTTCAATATGTTTTACGAAACGCCGGGCAATTTTATGCCTACCATACGCAACATTTGGGTAGAGAACCTGGACGTGGAAAAAGGAGGTAATTATGGCGTGTTTGTACATGCCTATCCGGAGTCGCCGGTGCAGAATTTGCGGGTGGTAAACAGCAATATACGCGGCGTAAAAACATCCGTAGAGGCTGACCACGTGGCAAATATGGTATTTGACAATGTTAAAATTAATGGTGCGGTTGCCAAAGCTACCGCCGGAAATTAGTTACCTTAGTTACCAAAACCATACACTGATCTTTATTCCATGAAAAAAATCAACCTGCCTTTTTTGGCGCTATGCGCCATTCTTTTTAGTTGCAACAGCGAATCGGGACAGGAGAAAGCCGCCGATACCAGCGCAAAACTCAATTATCCTTTTAAACCAACCTACTCCATTAACTGGCAGCCCGGCGATGAGAAGAACTCACTTATCGTATTAGATTGCTTAAAGAAGTATGTTGACGGCGATGTTAAAGGAGCAGGTGAAGCGTTTGCCGACTCGGTGGAATTCATTTCAGACCAACTTCACTTTAAAGGGAAAAAGGATAGCTTGATAACCATTTTGGAGCAGGGCCGTAAGGAATTTGCAACCCTTTCAAAAACTTTTGAATCATGGATACCCACCTACTACCCTGATCAAAAAGAGGAGTGGGTTACGCTTTGGTATTTAGAGAAATGGACAGACAAAAGCGGCAAAGCGGACTCGCTGTTCTTTGTTGATGACGTGAAGATGAAAAATGGCAAAATTGTACTGTATGACGAGAAAAGCCGCAGGTTCCCGCCGGTTAAATAAATCAATTCCGATTCGGCCGTGTTGTATTACAAAAGCATTACAGCAAAGGCAAAAACCAATCATACCAATGCTATGACCGTTACAGACATACTTAAAAAACTGGAGGCGCTGGGTAACGAAACAGTGCGTGCCATTAACACAAAGCAGGGTGCCCGCGCCGATCAGTTTGGGGTAAAGATGGGTGATATCCGCGCGCTGGCTAAATCCATCAAAACCAACCACGAGTTGGCTAAGGAGCTATGGGAAACCGGGAATATTGAAGCCCGCTTCCTTGCCATTCTGATCATCAACCCTAAAAAGCTAACGGCTGATGAGGTGGATAGCATGGTACGCTCTGAGCCGTTTCCGCACCTGGCCGACTGGCTCAGCAGTTATATAATTAAGGAACACCAGGATAGGGAGCAGCTACGTTTACAATGGATGCAGAGCGACCACCCAATGGCGGCCCGCGCAGGCTGGAGCCTTACCGCCGGGCGCATAGCCCGCAGTCCGGAAGGGTTGGATCTAACGGCGTTGCTTGACCGTATTGAGGCCGAAATGCCCACCGCGGCACCCGAAACCCAGTGGACCATGAACACCGCCCTGGCGAACATCGGTATTAACCACCCGGCGTTGCGGGAACGTGCGCTGGAGATAGGCGAGCGGCTCGGCATTTACCGCGACTACCCCACCCCAAAGGGCTGCACCTCGCCTTTTGCCCCGTTGTGGATAAATGAGATGGTGAGAAGACAGGGTAAGGGTGATCCAAAATAAATGCATTACCAAAAAAATAAAAAGTCAATTTATTGATTATTAGTACCTTAGCTATATTAAGTGCAAAACTTATTCGCCAGGAAAATTGGCTGTGAATTAGTCTTAAATTGCTGATTATAAGAATATTGTAAAACCAGAAATGGTGATTTTCTGCCATTTTTTGGATCACTTTGGATCACCCTGGATCAGGGTGAGTTCACACACATCAACAATCTTTCAGGTCGCAACCTTTTGTCATGGGTGTTGTTATGAATTATATGGTTTAGTTTTCAATATCATGGCAGATAAAAAGCATTTTGAGTTTATCAACTCCCAAACGGGTAATACTATTGCCTACCTGTCTATACCGGCATCGTTAACTAAAGAACAACAACTACAGAAGTTAGAACAGAAAAGGGCGAGTTTGGCCACCGAGCATAAACTGCGCATTGATTTGGTCTACTGGCAGGATAAAAGCGCCGCTATTGGGTAGGTAATTTCATCCCTCAGGGTTTCTTAAAACCCGCTTTATTACGCGGGTTTTATTTTTATACACCGTCAGAAACGTGATAATCGCTTTTTACCTCTACACCATTAGCCAGTGTTTGGTATACCACGCAATACCTTTCGGTAAGTTTTTTCAAAGCCGCCAGCTGTTCATCGCTTGCATCTGTATCCAGATCAAAGTTGAGACGGATAGTTTTAAAACCGACCGGGGACTCTTTACTTACACCCAGGGTGCCTTTAAAATCCAGGTCGCCTTCTGCCCTTACTGTTCCGCTTTTAATATTCACTTCAATTGCGGTGGCTACGGCTTGCAGGGTAACGCCTGCGCAAGCCACCAGCGCTTCTAATAGCATATCGCCCGAGCATGCAAGCATACCTGTGCCGCCGGTGGCGGGGTGCAAGCCGGCCTCTACAATGGCTTTGCCGGTTTCCACTTTACATGATATGCCTTCACCTACTTTTCCTTCCGCTTTTAAGGTAATGATGGCCGACTCCGGCTGTTCGCGATATTTATCTTTTAACGGGGTCTGCAGGTTTTTGAGTTCTGTTACATTCATAACTACAAGTTTAATAAAAATCAAACAACCCTCATTGTACGCATATGGCTACAACGAGGGTTGCTTAAAATTGCACTGACACAAGGTGTGCTAAGTTTGTTGCTTAAGCCGCATTTATTGCGTTAAACTTGTCGGGGTCTGCTAGTGCATAAATGTGCGCTGTATTACCCACATGGATCTCGTAGCTATCATTTTCAAAAGCGCTGATCAGATCATCCGCAACCTGGCTTGGGGCAATGCCGTTCTCTCCGCCAATTTCTTTCGAAAAATCGGTATTAACCAAAGGCGGCATCAACTCAAATACTTTAACAGAAGTATCCTTAAGCGCAAATCTTAACGATTGTGTATAAGAATGCAAGGCAGCCTTACTTGCAGAGTAAGTAGGGATAGTTGAGCGCGGCACCAGTGCCAGTATAGACGAAACATTCACTACGGCCGCTTCAGCTGATTTTTGCAGCGTAGGCAATAATTGTTCTGTAAGGTTTAAAATAGAGAAGAAATTGGTGTTAAACTCATCCAAACCCTTTTGATAAGTGTTAGAATCGGCATTTATACTGTAATAATGTGCAAAGCCCGCATTGTTTATCAAAATGTCCAATCCGCCAAAGTCGGCCTGTATGGTGGCAACCAAACGTTTAACATCTTCTGTATTGGTTACATCCGCTGCAATGGCTATCACATTTTTAAGTCCGGCTGCTGCTGCCTGTAAGGTTTCGGCTCTTCTGCCGGTTATTATCACTTTGTTGTTTCTTTCGCTTAATTGTTTCGCAATTGCTAATCCAATGCCAGATCCTCCACCGGTTACCAGCACTGTCTTGTTGTTAATGTTCATGATGTTTGTTATTTAAAATTATTGTGAATATTTTATACCAATCGGTATGTTTTATGTTAAATTTTTTACTTCTTCATTTGGTCGATCAAAAACTCAACCGTGTGTAATACCTTTTGCAAATTGCTGCTGCTGTTGGTTACTTTAGATATCATTACGCCGCCTTCAATCAAGGCTATCATAGCCAGGGCAGTTTCGTCTGGGTCAATATCAACTTTAAATTCGCCCGCTGCTTTTCCGCCGTTAATTAAGGTTGCAATGGTTTTTTTCCACTTTAAAATAGCTTGCGCTGCTTTAATTTTAAGTGCTTCATTAGTGTCATCTGCTTCAACGGCGGTATTCAAAACAGCGCATCCTCCGTGTGCAGCCAGGCGCTCGTCGTTATAAACCGTTGTATAAACCATCAGTTTATCATAAAATGTAACAGCCGTCTCCATTTGGCGTTCCACCATGTCTGTAACACGGCAAGTGTTAAAATCAAACACTGCCAAAGCAACTTCTTCTTTATTTTCAAAATTACCGTAAATGCTGCCCTTGGTAAGGCCGGTAGCCTCGGTAAGGTCTGACAACGAAGTACCCGCATAACCCTTTTTATTGAATACCGGCGCGGTTGCTTCAATAATGTATTGGCGGGTGCGTTCTGCTTTTGATAATTCCTTATTCATGGCACAAATATACCAATCGGTATATTTGTGCGTGTCTTTTAAATGTCATTTGTAAATTCTGCTTTTTAGGATGGACGGGTTTTAAGATGTAGCGAGGTTATCCTGTAATCATAAGAATCCTAGTTCCCACAATAATCTTACCTTTGCATTTTAAATAATAAGCGTGAACGATACGGAAACACAAGCCAAAGTATATGATTTTGCCGCAGGCGAATTGCTGTTGGTAAACAAGCCTTATAAATGGACCAGCTTTGATGTGGTGGGCAAATTGCGTAACTCGTTTAAGCCGCTTAAACTAAAGGTGGGCCATGCCGGCACGCTTGATCCGCTGGCTACCGGCTTGCTGATTATCTGCACCGGCAAAATGACCAAGCAGATAGACACGTTCCAGGCAGAAGAGAAGGAATATACAGGTACACTTGTGCTGGGCGCTACAACCCCATCATACGATATGGAGACCGAAGCCGACCAAACATTTGATACAAGCAACCTTACTGATGAAGCCATCCGTAATGCCTGTGCACAGTTTACCGGCGATATACAGCAATATCCACCCGCACATTCCGCAGTAAAAATTGATGGCGAGCGCCTGTACGAAAAGGCCCGCCGGGGCGAGGAAGTGGAGTTGCGCCTGCGCAACGTAACTATTAGCGAGTTTGAGATAACCCGCGTTGAATTGCCCGAGGTTGACTTTAGGGTGGTGTGCAGCAAGGGCACTTATATCCGGTCGTTAGTTAATGATTTTGGCAAGGCCCTTAACAACGGTGCCTACCTGAGTAAACTTACACGCACCCGCAGCGGTAATTTCTTGGTTGATAACGCCTGGGAAGTTGCGGATCTGGTGAGCTTTATAAGAGAAAAAAATGTGATTTCACCGATTATTTAAAATGATTTCACCGATTGAAGGATGATTCGAACGATTATAATGCCGGCATCAATAGGTGCAAACATTAAAAATCAGTGTAATCTTCAAAAACAAAAAATCAGTGTAATCCCCAAAAAGTAATGAAGATCTACCACAATATAGATGAATTTAAGCCGGTAAAAAACGCGGTGGTTACCATTGGCACATTTGATGGTGTGCATGTGGGGCACCGCAAAATTATCGCGCAGATAAAAGAGTTGGCGCAGGCATCGGGTGGCGAAACGGTTATTCTAACGTTTTTCCCGCATCCCCGGATGATATTGAATCCCGAGGATGAAAGCATTAAATTGATAAGCACCATCAACGAGAAAGCGGAATTACTGGAACAACTGGGCGTAGATCATCTCATCATAACACCGTTCTCCCGCGATTTTTCTAATCAAACAGCCGAAGATTATATCCGCGATGTGCTGGTGGATAAAATTGGCACTCGTAAAATAGTGATAGGGTACGACCATCATTTCGGGAAGGATAGAAAGGGCGGTTTGGCTGATCTGCTTAAATTTTCCACTGTTTACGGTTATGAAGTTGTAGAAATACCCGAACAGGATATTGATGATGTTGCGGTAAGCTCGACCCGCGTACGCGAAGCGCTTAAGGCAGGTAACTTTGAGTTGGCTAACGCATGTTTAGGCTACCCCTTCTTTTTAACCGGCAAAGTAATGCGTGGCGACAGGATAGGCACACAGATAGGTTTCCCTACGGCCAACATCGCCATTGAAGAAAAATATAAGCTGATACCCGGCGACGGCATTTTTGCTGTGAAGGTTTTGGTAAAGGATCAAACTTATACCGGGATGGCCTACATCGGCACCCGCCCTACGATTAACGGCAGTACCCGCAATATTGAGGTTAATATGTTTGATTTTGATCAGGATATTTACGGTGAAACCATCCGTTTAGTGTTTCATCACTTTATACGAGGCGACATGAAGCTTAACGGGTTAGATGCGTTAAAGGCGCGAATTGCGCAGGATAAGGAGGAGATACTTGCTTTTTTTGGTTCATAGATAATGGTTCATGGATCATAGTTGATGGATCGTGGTTCCGATTGCAGAGACAGTGATAGCCCTGCAAATGGCATAACCACCAAACGTTCCGCTGGAACGTAAATTCCCTACATCCGGTCGCTACCAACCAAACGTTCCTCCGTAACGACGTATTTTCATCCCATCGGGATGTTTGGTGGGTAGATATGTTTTACAAGAAGTATTACGTTCCAGCGGAACGTTTGGTGAAATTAGCAGCATATTTTTGATTTATGAGCTATATGCTCGGGATGGTGTAGGGAGCGCTTGCTATGAAACGCAATTTCATTTTCCCTTCATCAAAACCTTTTACTTTGTAGGTAAGTTGATATAACACATATCTATCAAATGACTAAACTGAAAGTAGACAAACAGGAGAACGACTTTTTAAACGATGCAATAAAGCATTGGGAAAAAGAAGGGCTGCTTGATAACGGCAAAGCCGCTGAGCTTCGCGATACTTTAGAAGTTAAGGGCTTTGACTGGATGCGGCTGGCTAAATATTCATTCTGGATAGCACTCATCTGCGGTGGTGTATCCTTCACTTTCCTGATAGTTAATGATACCGTGATAAAATGGCTTAAAAGTCTTTACTATACTCCGGACATTGTTATCAGTATAATCTCCGCTATTGCGGCAGCCTTCCTTTTTTATTGGGGCCGCCGGCGTGAGCGGCTATATCCCGAAAAGGTATTCAGCAACGAAGCGGTGGTTTTTACAGGCGTATTGTTTACGGCTTGCTGCATTGCCTATCTAGGTAAAACGTTCGATAATGGGTCGGGCCATTACTCCTTGCTTTTCCTGTTATCGGTTTTTGTGTATGGCTTTTTAGCCTGGCGCATGCAATCTAAACTGATCTGGTTGTTCGCGTTGGTATCATTAGGTAGCTGGTTCGGTACAGAAACAGGTTATCAAACCCGCTGGGCCGATTATTTTTTGGGGATGAATTACCCGCTACGCTTTGTGCTGTTCGGACTGTTATTGGTGGCGGCTTGTCAGCTATTGCGCAACAGAAAATGGTTTGCTTTTTTCTGGGAGCACACCTATGTTGTCGGTCTGTTGTATCTTTTTCTATCGTTGTGGATGCTCAGCATTTTCGGCAATTATGGCAACCTGGATAGATGGTATAATGTTAAGCAGATCAGCTTTTTTTACTGGGGCATTATATCGGCAGTAGTAGCCGCCGGCTTTATGTTATACGGCTTAAAGCGCGGCGACACCATAGCCCGTGAGTTTGGCATAACGTTCCTAATCATCTTCATCTACACCAAATACTTTGAGTACTTTTGGGATAACATCAATAAAGCAATATTCTTCGCCATTTTAGCGGCTTCGTTTTGGCTGATAGGGCGCAAGGCGGAGAAGATCTGGAATTTGAAGAGTAAGGCGGTTTAATTGTTCAGTTCTTGCACTCGTTTGCAACGAGTTCAAGTTTGTGTCCCTCGACTTTAGCCACCCCACCCCGTTTTATTTATTTAATATTTTATTCGGCTTTTTATAAATACCTTAAATTAGCGGTCATGATCATCCAATCAAAACCGTTAAAGCCATTCTTTTTTAAATGCGGCAGCGTTCTTATCTCTGCTTTGTTAAAGCGGCGTTTTAATAAATTGGTTATTGATCCCATTGAATTAAAGCCTAACCATTCCTATATTTTAATGGTTAACCATTTTAGTTTTTTTGATGGGTTTTTTGCTTTTTACCTGTGCGGACAGGTGTTGTGGAAACCCGGCTTTATGCGCAAGCTGTACATTATGTCGGTTAAAAAGCAGATGGAAAAGAACCCATGGCTGCAATACTGCGGTAGTTTTTCGGTTGAGCCGGGCAAACTATCGTTAATAGAGAGTTTTGATTATATAGGCGATAAATTATCACAACCGGGCAACCTGTTTCTTTACTTCCCGCAGGGCAACCTGGAAAGCATGCACATACAGGATATTGTATTTCAGGATGGTATAAACGAAGTGGTAAGCCGTGTTAAGGGCAACTGCCAGCTAATTTGGTGCAGCAATATTATTGAGTATTTTGAAAGCACCAAACCGTCCTTATATTTTGATATGCTGGACTGCGGCACCACTGCCGATTACAACTTTAAACAACTGGTAGAAAAAGTAAATACCCACCACAAAAAATCGCTGCAAAGGCAAGTAAGGTTTACAAAACCGCAGTAAACTAAATTAATCAGCGTTTATACGCGATAACCCATCCTTAGCCTGATTATCAATACTGTTTTGATACTCGTGGTTTTTCATAGATAAGGTCAGTTTAAAAAACTCCGCTGCCTTTTTTAGATCGTGTTTTTTCTCGTAGATGAGTCCGCTTAACAAAGCAGAGTTGGCAGCATAGTAATAGGTGGTTGCGCGGCCTAAATTAATGGCGCGCTGGTAGTTGGTTAAAGCTGCAGTGTCATTTTCCATAGCATCATACGTACGCCCAAAACGATAATAATACTCCGTCTTGTCGCGCACAATTTTTAACTCAGTAAAGGGTTTGCCTTTAAGCAGCGCGAGTGCCTTATCATAATAGGCACCATCAAAATAAAATCTGGCTCTAAGCAGTTCCTCATCAGGCCGGGCATCGTTAGCTTCTTTTAAAGCTTCCTTATCCTTTTCATCAGCGGCAGATCCTTTGGTACGTACCATATTCAGGTAGGTATTATAAGCGTCAGCATCCTTCTTTAAAAAAGCACAATAGGCTACCTTTAAATAGGCATCCTTATTAAAGCTGTCACCCTTGTTTTCGCTGATAAATTTCAAAAAGCATTTATCGGCATCCCTGTCCATCCTGCACATTTTTGCATTGGCCAACCAATAAGTTATAACCGGCATATCCATGTATTCTGCCGTTTGTGGTGCATCCATAAAGCGGTCAATCGCCACGTCGGTATGGCCCGTTTTAAATGCTATGTAACCTTGCAGGTAGTTTTTTAATAAACTCTTATCGCTCATGTCTCCTGCCATACCCATTAGCTGGGCGTAATTATCCTTTTTCTTCAGGATATCAATGTTGGCAAGAGCTATTATAAAACTAACCTCATCCTTATAAAAACTATATTTAGTGCCATCCAGCTGACCGCGCAGGCGTTGCAGTTGGCGTAAGCCAGTGGGCAGATCGCCTTTTACACCCAAAATACCAACTATGCCTTTTGAGCTTGGCGGAATAGCGCCAACCAGTATATTTAACCACCCAATACTTTTTTGATTAGGAATAAAATCAGGGAATTTTTCAGCGTTCTTTGTCAGCAGCTTTTGCCCTTTCCGCATATCCCAAACGGACGGTGCGTAGTCGCCAAACTTAGCCTTTAATACCGCCCATTGAATATAAACGTCTGCCTGCGCAAACATATAATAAGGCGATTTTTCATCATTATCCTCCAGTGCATCAAGCCTGGCAGAGCGCCTATCTTTAAATTTTTCGTAATCGGCGCGGTTGCTTGAGGTAAGCAGATAAAAGTAATCCATATAATTCTCCAACAGGAGAATAATTCCGTTGTCCGGGTTAATTCGCTTCTCTTCGGCTATAAGTCTCTTCGCTTCGGGAAACCGTAATTCAAATATGGCTTTGAACGCCGCTGTGGAGTTTTGATCTAAAGCAAAGTCTGCTTTTGCACACTGATTAAAACAGATAAAAATTAAAAATAGCAGGGTATACTTATAAGCCATCGTTCAAAGGTATTTTATTTAAACATAAATAAGTAACCAATTATTGTGGCCGGGGTTTTGAAAAACGATAAGAAGATGGGAG
>CBFGNU010000105.1:0-12094 GCA_965650195.1 uncultured Mucilaginibacter sp.
GAAGACTATTCGCCGCCCTCCCCTCGCGTATCGCCGAGGCCGAGCGCCTTCAGTCCGGCCCGCACTTCATCGGGCGTGCCGGGCTTGGCGGTGCGCCGCTTTTAAAACTGCCGATGTCCCCAGGTAAATATCCGTCATCTGTTTCTTGGCCGCATCTTGTATCAGGGTTTCTAACAGTTGCTGGGCCAGGCCCGTGCCTCTGTGGCCATCCTTTACAAACATTTTACGGATGGTACCGGCGTTGTGGCCAATATTGATCAGCGCAATTGTACCTACCAATTCCTCGCCGTTAAATGCGCCCCAAAAGTTACCGCCGCCTGCATGGTAATATGCTTCAACATCCAACAAGTCGGGCTGGTCTTTCAAAGTAACAGGTATATTAAATTCCTGCTGCTGAATATAGGTTATCAGCTCAATTATTTCGTTTGTATAATTGTTGTAGATGGGTTGTATCGTGTAGTTATGAATCATAAAATATATCCGGATCTGCGTTTCACGGTGAAACAAAAAAGCCACTTTTCACAAGATGTTAATAATCAATTAATTATCTCAATTCCACAGCTAATTTTCCTGACGAATAAGTAGTTTCATTTTGTTTCACAGTAAAACGTTAAAGTATTTACTGACAACAACTACGTAAAAAAAGCGTTTCACGCGTTTCATATTGTTTCATATCTACATGAAACGGAACACATCAAATTTTAAACCGCCAGAGCCAGCAAACCATGCATATCCAGCTGACGAGTGTACATATCCAGCTCGCCATCCTCGTTGCGCGGCCATTCGGTTTTGGGGCGGTCCCAGTAAAGCTCAACGCCGTTCTGGTCCGGGTCGTCCAGGTATATCGCTTCTGATACCCCGTGATCAGCCGCCCCGGTTAGCACATACTTAGCCTCCATTAAACGCTTCACAATCTGCGCCAGGTCCTTGCGTTCAGGATATACAATAGCGGTATGGAACAAGCCCGGCGCATGAAGCGGTGCCGGCGCGGCACCCTTGCTCTGCCAGGTGTTCAACCCAATATGATGATGGTAGCCACCGGCCGATATAAAGGCAGCATCAGTGCCATAGGTTTGTATCAGCTCAAAGCCCAGCAGTCCGCAGTAAAAATCAAGCGAGCGCTGCAGGTTGCTTACTTTTAAATGCACGTGACCTATGCGGGTGGCGGCGGGTATTTTGTAATCGTTCATTGCCTGTTAATTTATACAAGTATAACTAACAGATATATTAACAGCCAATTACCGGCGATAACATTACACTATTGTTATAAAGCATCGTAAGGTGTCTACTCCAGTCACTAATCACTATCTTTGCCGCATGTTAATTAAAACTGCCGAGTTTATTTGCAGCAATACGCAGATCTCAAAATTGCCCCCGCCCGTACTACCTGAGTATGCCTTTATAGGCCGCTCCAATGTGGGCAAGTCGTCGCTTATTAATATGCTTGCGGCAAAGAAGGGAATGGCGAAAACTTCGCAAACCCCCGGTAAAACGCAGCTCATTAACCATTTCCTGATCAACGATAACTGGTATATTGTCGATCTTCCCGGCTATGGCTATGCCCGTGTATCTAAAAACAAAAAGGAAGACTGGAACAAGTTTATACGTACTTATTTGGATAAGCGTGAAAGCCTGCAATGCGTTATGGTGCTTATAGATAGCCGGCTTGAGCCGCAGAAGATAGATATTGAGTTCTGCAACTGGCTGGGCGAAAAAGGCTTATCGTTTGTATTAGTATTTACCAAGGCCGACAAACAGTCTGCTGTTAAAACTGATCAGAATGTAGCCAAATTTAAAAAGGCGCTGATGGCCACCTTTGAAGAGGTTCCGCCCTACTTTGTAACATCATCAGAAACCCAAGATGGGCGCGACAAAGTACTTGCGTTTATAGCCGATACCAACAGGCATTTTGTTGTGCCCCCGCAGCCAACCCAATATACATAGGCTGGTAAAATGTAAATCAACACTTGTTTTTATGAATATAATTGTGCTACCTTGCGCACTTTAAAATAAAAATATAATGCAAGAAGGAACAGTAAAATTTTTCAATGAAACAAAAGGATTTGGTTTTATCACCCCTAACGGTGGTGGTGCAGATGTATTTGTTCATTCAACAGGTCTAATCGATGAAGTTCGTGAGAATGATAAAGTGGAGTTTGAAGTAGAGAACGGCAGAAAAGGCTTAAATGCGGTAAATGTAAAGGTTATTTAATTATAATATTACCATTAAACGTATCACATCCGCCCCAAAAAGGCGGATGTTTTTTTTTGCCACCAATTTTCGTTTAGACGACTGATTGCTAAAGGGATTTATAGACACTTTATAGCAAAAGTGTAGCTTTTTATAAAATTTTTTATTCGTTACGGCGCTAAAAAGGCGGACTTACGCCTTGGCATTGTTGTTGTGTCGGTATATACAACTACAAAACGAAAAACATTATGAAAGATCAATCAAGAGTTATAGCAGCACTATTAATTGGCGCTGCGGCAGGTGCTGTATTGGGATTGTTATTTGCACCCGATAGCGGAGAAGGAACCAGAGGATCTATTGGTAATTTAGCTACCGATTTGGCCGGCAAAGCCAGAGATAGAGCCAATGAGTTAAAAGATTATGGCAACAATGCTGTTGACAAGGTAAAATCAAGGTTTAACAGCGCTGCAGACGACCTTTATAATTACAGAGACGGCGTTGAAGGTGATGTGCGTAACAAAGCGAACAATGTTGCAAACGATGTAAGAGATCATGTAGACAATGCAAAATCAAGAGTAAAAAGCACTGCCGACAATGTAAACGATTCTATACAACAAGCGTAAGGCTCCAACCAATAACAGAAAAAGCGATGGATTTAAAAACCCATCGCTTTTTTTATGCACCTAACGCCAAAAGCCGTAGGCAATTACAACTTACCTATTTCCTGAACTAAATCGATCAGTTTGTTAGAGTAACCCCACTCGTTATCATACCATGATACAACTTTAACAAAGTTGTTGTTCAATGCGATACCTGCTTTAGCATCAAAAATTGACGTGCGTGCGTCGCCTTTAAAGTCTTCTGATACTACTTCATCTTCAGTATAACCTAAAATGCCTTTTAGATCACCTTCTGAAGCTTCTTTCATAGCAGTTTTAATATCTTCATAAGTAGCAGGCGTTTTAAGGCGAACAACTAAGTCAACTACAGATACGTCAGCAACCGGTACACGGAATGACATACCTGTTAATTTACCTTTCAATTCAGGCAATACCAAACCTACAGCTTTAGCAGCACCTGTTGATGAAGGGATAATGTTCTGGTAAGCGCCACGGCCACCTCTCCAGTCTTTAGCCGATGGGCCGTCAACTGTTTTCTGCGTAGCAGTTACCGCATGGATAGTGCTCATCAAACCTTCTTCAATACCAAATTTATCGTTCAATACCTTAGCAATTGGAGCAAGGCAGTTAGTGGTACATGATGCGTTTGAAACGATAGTTTGATCTGCCCTTAATTGCTTGTGATTAACACCCATAACAAAAGTTGGGGTGTCATCCTTCGCAGGAGCGCTCATTACTACTTTTTTAGCGCCTGCGTCAATATGTTTTTGAGCGGTTTCTATAGTTAAGAATAAACCTGTTGATTCTATAATAACTTCAGCACCAACTTCACCCCATTTAAGGTTAGCCGGGTCTTTTTCGGCAGTTACACGTATAGTTTTACCGTTTACAACCAAATGGCCGCCTTCAACAGCTATAGTGCCTTTAAACTGCCCGTGAGTTGAATCATATTTTAACATGTAAGCCATGTAATCAGGCTCAACAAGGTCATTTATACCAACAACTTCAACATCGGGCCTTTCAATAGCAGCTCTGAAAGCCAGGCGTCCAATCCGGCCGAAACCGTTAATTCCTATTTTCATGATTTTAATTTTTATTTGAATAATACGTTAACAAATTATTTATTGGCTCTTTAATTATACTGGTTATCTGTAACCCCGCCAATGCAGCTTCATCTCGCAAATGATCTTGAAAAGTGAAAGCTACTGAGCCCTCAAAATGCAGTGGTGCCTGCGGATGCTGCTTGTGCAAAGGTAACAAGTATGTATTTATAAGTTTATTAAACCCGGTTTTTATTACATTAGTTAGATATTGATCATGCTGATGCTCTATAAAGAACTCAGCAAATGAGCTTAGATATATTGTAGGCTGTTTTTGGCGATAAACCTTCTCTAACAGATTGTTCCGGTCTGCATCGTACTTTATTGTGAACTTCTTCCTTAAATTTTCCGGAAGCGTCTCGTTCATAAAGCCTTTTATCAACTGTCTGCCCAGCCAATTGCCCGATCCCTCGTCGGCCAAAATATAACCCAAGCCATAATTGTTGGGCTTTATTTTTTTTCCGTCAAACCATGCCGCATTTGAACCGCTCCCGCATATTCCGATTATACCCGGCGAATTGCGGCAGCAGGCAATAGCCGCGCCATCAACGTCATGCGCAACAGTTATTTTAGCGAATTTAAAGAACGATGTCAGCGCTGAGCTTACTATAGCTTTAAGCTCATCAGAAGAAGAACCCGCGCCAAAAAAATATACGCGTTTAACTTCCTCGGCGTGATGTATCAGTTTAATATTTTTATTAAGCAGATTTAATATCTGCTGTTCATCCATAAAATAAGGGTTGACACCGCTGGTTTTAAAGGAGGCAATTGTCTTTCCTCTGTCGGCCAGCCGCCAGTCGGCATGATAAGATCCGCTGTATACAACCGCTATCATTTATATGGATAAAACATCAACCATTTGCAACAGGTCATCCTCCAGTTTAAACTGATGATCTGTTAAGGCTTCAACAAGAGAGGTGGTTTTTATAACGTTGGCCTCGAGTCCAACCATTTCCTGGGTGTGTCCTGCTATCAAAGCATTAACTGCAGCGTAACCCAACCTACTACCTAAAACACGATCAAAACTGCTTGGCGAACCTCCCCTTTGCAGGTGGCCCAATACTGTAACCTTAATATCGTAGTTGGTGATCTGCTGTTTTACTTTTTTAGCCAGATCATAAATATTTCCGCTCTTATCGCCTTCGGCAACAATTACTATACTTGATGATTTTTTGTTAACCTCGCCATTTTTAAGCAATTCTATCAACTCATCAATAGCGGTTGATTTTTCGGGCAGTAAAATACCTTCAGCACCACAAGCAATGCCTGCCCGCAAAGCAATAGCTCCCGAGTCGCGGCCCATTACCTCGATAAAAAACAAACGATCATGCGAGTCTGCAGTATCACGAATTTTATCAATAGCTTCAATAACTGTGTTAGTGGCCGTGTCAAACCCAAGGGTATAAGTTGAGCCATACAGGTCGTTATCAATTGTACCCGGTATACCCATCACTTTTATGTCCGGATATTCCTGCGAAAATTTAAGCGCGCCGGTAAAAGTTCCGTCTCCACCTATTACAACTAACGCATCAATACCGTGTTCCTTCAAATTATTATAAGCCGTTTGCCTGCCCTCCGGAGTACGAAATTCCATGCAACGTGCGGTCTTTAAAATGGTGCCCCCCAGGTTTAGAATATTACTCACCGAGCGGGTTTCCATATCGTACATATCATTCTCTATCAACCCTTTATAGCCCTGCCTTATGCCTACAACACTTATACCGTTGTAAATAGCTGTACGCACTACAGCCCTGATGCACGGGTTCATTCCCGGGGCATCACCACCGGAAGTAAGTACACCAAGTTTTAAAATTTTTTGCATCGTTTTTACCTCAGTAATAATTTGCACGAATATAAGGTGTGAAAATTACACCATTAAATTTATTTTTATTTATTTTTGGTACCGCTAATTGTTGTGCGTACTTTAAAAACTTTAAATATTACCAGTTTGGAAGATAACACTCATGCCTTTAATTCTATATTTTCTATTGACTGCCTTGTATTTGGATACGATGCCGGCGAACTGAAAATATTACTGATTGAAAGAAACGAAGAGCCCTTTAAGGATTGGTACGCCCTGCCGGGTTATATTGTAAAACAAGAAGAAAGCCTTGATGACGCGGCCGAACGTATCTTATATGAGCTTACCGGCTTGCGCGATCTGCCGATGAAGCAGTTCCATACCTTTGGCGAAGTTGACAGACACCCTAAGGGCCGGGTAATTACCGTTGGTTATTATGCCCTGATACGCATAACCGGACAAAAGGAATTGCGGTCAATTAGTTCAATGGCGCGGAAAGCGTTTTGGCACCCGGTGAAAACTCTGCCTAAACTGGCTTTTGACCACAGCGATATTTTTCATACCGGCTTTGCCAAAATACGCCGTAGGTTAACCCATCAGCCGATAGCGTTTGATCTGTTGCCCGAAAAATTTACCTTAACGCAATTACAAGGACTTTACGAAGCCATACTGGATAAAAAGCTGGATAAACGCAACTTCCGCAAAAAGATGCTGAGCTACGGCTATCTGAAAGAATTAGTTGAAAAACAACGCGGAGTATCATACCGGGCTGCGAAACTGTACAAGTTTGACCGCCGGAAATACGCCAAGATATTCCAGAACGAAATGGGGCCTTCGGCTACTTAATTTTAGAATTTAGATTTACGATTTTAGATTTAAAAGAGTGACTTCTTAAATCGTAAATCTAAATTCGTAAATCGTAAATATTAACTACTTCTCCAGATGGAACTTCACCAGGTTATCAATTGGTGAGCGGATAATAGTGCCAACTGCCATGCCGTTTTCGGCAGCAACCTCCTCTAATATATTCCTGAAGTTATAAGCTACCGAACCAATACAGTTAAAACTATATTGCTGATAATTGGGATAGTGTGTTACCAGGTTTTTGAAAAAATCCTCAAAAGATGTTTTTACCAGACCGTGGGAATATCCCAAATTAACGTTCATATTATCGTAAACAAATTTGCTGAAACCTGCACAAAAACGGCTGGCTAAAGGTTTAGTATACACCTGATCGTTAATGTCATCGCGGGTAAGTTTATAGGTATCCCAAAAGTTTTGCTTTATGGCCTCTGGCATGTAGCCACGCAAATAGTCGGTAAGTAGTTTTTTCCCTATATAACAGCCGCTCCCTTCATCACCTAAAATATACGCGCCTGAGTCAATGTTCATCGTCATTTTTGTGCCGTCATACAAACATGTGTTTGTCCCGGTGCCCAAAATACCTGCGAAACCGGCTTGTCTGCCTAGTAAAGCCCGCGCAGCAGCCATCAGATCATGATCAATATTAACCTGCGAATGGATAAATACCGCGCTTATGGCAGTTTTAACGTGTTGGCGTTTCTCTTCTGTAGAGCAGCCTGCGCCGTAATAATTTACTTCAGATATTTTATCAAGCTGCAGATCGGCGGGTAAATTATGTTTAAGCGAGTTAATAATATATTCAATACTTGCAAAATATGGATTGTATCCCTCTGTATTAAAATATATTTTGTTACCCTCTTCGTTAATTAAACACCAGTTGGTTTTAGTTGAGCCGCCGTCAGCAATTATTATCATACGCCTAAATATTATCTGGCGCTAAAAATATAGTTTTCCTGTGGCAAATTCTACCTAATTGTTCTAAATCATCATTTTTTTGCTGTGTTTTTTTAGCTGACCGAATTCATACCGCTTTATAGGATAACTTTTCTTCAGTCTTATTCACACCTACTAACACGATTTTGAGGTCGAAATAAAATTTTTGCTTTCAATATTGGCCTTTTGCTACAAAATAAGCATCTTTGCACCGCCCGAGGTATCGGGCGATGGTCCCATAGCTCAGCTGGATAGAGCAACAGATTTCTAATCTGTCGGTCTCAGGTTCGAATCCTGATGGGATCACGATTTACTGTTTAAATAGAGATAAAGCCTTTTGAAAAAAGAGGCTTTTCTTGTTTAAAACCACTTTAAAGGCACTTTTTCGTTCAAGTAAGATCAATTCGATTTAAGCCATTCGGTATACTATTCGGTATACTATTTTTAATATAGAAATTAGCAAATCGGTATACTTTCCGAAGCTAATTAGCATCCGGATTATATCAATGTTTCAATTTGGGGTTGTGGAGGGACCATGGTTTAACCTCAAATTTAAAAACAAGTGAAAGTAAATCAGGAACTTTCAATCCTGTTCTGGCTTTGGAAAGCCAAACAAACATCGGATGGCAAAATCCCCATCTATGTAAGGATTACAGTCAACGGATTAAGGGAGCAGTTCTCATCCGGCAGAAAAATCATGGCAGAATACTGGAATGAAGAGACAGGTTTTGCTAATAAAGCATACAAAGATGCCGCAATCATTAATAATTATATCACGGCTACAACAAAGGAACTGGAAAAATGCTACGAACAGTTGTCTGAAAACCGCGGCTACGTGACTGCTAAAATGGTAAAGGACACATATCTATTTAAACCGGATCCAAAACCAACACTCATGCGGGCATTCAAAATTCATAACGGTGAATTCGCAGAAAAAGTAAGCAAGGGTAAGGGGGCGGTAGGGACCTTATTGCGTTTCCAAAGATTGCAGCGCAAAGTAGAAGCCTTTCTGAAAAAGAAATTCAACACAAGTGATATTACTCTGGATCAAATTCAGTTTTCTTTTGCTTCTTCATTTCACCATTATTTGTTGATGCAGGACATTGATCAGAATACCGCAATGAAGTATGTTAAAACACTTAAACAGGTAATAAGGAAAGCTGTGGATGAAGGTATGGTCTCTCACAGTCCAATTAGCAGTTTTAAATGCACGTACAAAGATCCAGACCGCGATTACCTGGAGATGGAAGAGATTATCAAAATGTATGGTAAGGAGATTTCGTGCCAAAGGATAGCAGAAGTCAGGGATGTGTATATTTTCTGTTGTTTTACGGGTTATGCTTTTGAAACAGTCTACGCCCTCGAACCGGACAATATTTTCACAGGTGTTGATGGCGGCTTGTGGATAACTAAAGACCGTTCAAAATCAGGAACGGAGGAAACTGTGCCGCTGCTGCCTATTCCATTGAATATCATTGAGAAATACAGGGATCACCCCTATTGTGTGAAAGAAAACAAACTGTTACCGGTTAACAGCAATCAAAAATTTAACGCTTACCTGAAAGAACTGGCTGAGATCTGCAATATAAATAAACACCTGACTACACACACCGCCAGGCATACTTTCGCTACTACGGTCACTTTAGAAAATGATGTACCGATTGAAACTGTTAGCAAAATGCTCGGGCATAAGGACATCAAGACGACGCAGATCTATGCGAAGATCACCAAACGAAAAATCAGCAACAATATGAAAGCTTTGAGTAATAAGTTGTTTGAAAATATGGGGCCCTTGCGGCTGGCCGAGAGTGCCTGAAAATTTCAGGGTGGCACCCCGAAAGGCCCCAACTAAGGTCAAACCGATTAGATAGGTTTGACCTTTTTAATTACGAGAGAGATGACGGTAGAATTAATAACAAAAGATGATTTAGAGGAATTCAGGCAATTAATGTTGAAGGATCTCAAATTGCTTTTAACCAAAAGAACAGAAGAACCTCAGAAATATCTAAAAAGCTATCAGGTAAAGAATATGCTGAAAATATCGGGAGGCACATTGCACACATTACGGGCCAACGGCACTTTGAAATTTACTCGCATTGGGCATATCATCTATTACAATTACGAAGACATAATGCAATTGATGGAGGGTGCAGGCAAAAAGCCAAAAAAATAAGTTAAGAGACCGTCTCATAGGTATTAATTGGATAGTCTCTAATTTTTCTCAGGCATTTTCATCATCCAGCCGTTTCAATATGGCAGTTTTCATCTGATCTACATATTTGACCTGACTTACTCTTTTTCTGTTTGAAATGGCTTGCCATCGCCTGAAGGGACGCCCGATATGTACCTGGAAATTCGTCTCCAGGAAATGAACAATTTCGGCAATGCCTGCGTTCCCATGATTAATTTGCCCTGTTAGCCAAATACCGTATGCTATTTCAACCAGATTGATCGCATCTCCGGTCCATTTCATAACTATGCCTTTATTCCGTCCTGCCTTACGTTTTGTCGGAGAAGGCTGGGCGTCTGTTAACAGTTCTACTAGCAGGTCTTGCAATCTCTCGTGAGCTATGAAATTTGCAAATTTATAATCCCAGGCAGTAGAAAAGCCAGGCGAAGGGTCGATAACATCCAATAGCGGCGTTTCTACGGGCTTGACATCACGCACAAAATAGATATGATCTAATTCAGTCGCTTCCATTTTGTAATATCGATAGCTAAATGCTTCGATCCGAAACAAGCGGAAAATTTGCTGAAGCTCCTCTTCATAGTATGATTTGAGCATTTCAGGGGTACCTGCTGGGGCATGGACACGAAGATTGTAAAATAACACTTCAAATATTTGATGAGCATACATCCGGGGTTTGATGTTTTTAAAGAAACTGACCTCCTCCCCTATAGATGTAAAGCCGCTTTCCAATATTAAACGCTTTGTTTCCGATAACGATCGGTTAATGATCGGAATAGCCTGTCTTAGGCGCTCAATGGGTCCGAGATCCATCTCGTCCAGCCGCGTTAACTCAGCTTCCATATTCCTCAAAAATTTCTCTGCAACACTATTTTCCATAATTCATTGTGTTAATTAAACCTGTGCTTGGTAGATGAACCCCATCCCGTTGATCAGGATAGGCATTTCAATAATCAGTCGGAAAGACAATTCCGAAAATCAGACACGGAAATGTCCCCCAGATATTTAATTCCGGTGATATGGTTTAGATAAAGCAGGAAGGGGCCTTATTCTCCGAGAAAGCGTTGCACCGGCAAGGCGCCATCAGTGACGATGGCCAATGCATTGCAAATTCTTGGCACCAACGAGATCATAAAATAACTCAGTATCACTTCCACAATCAGGTCTGTATAACCCACCTGGTGTTCCTGAAGCTTATAAATCCCCCCGCTGAAGACGGCGACAACGTTAACCGTTCCTACAAAATCGTAGAGGAGGCTTTCCCCGCTGACGCGGGTAGCCACGGATTTCGCATAGTTATGATAGCTTTTAATCTTTCTAAGGTGGCGTCCCTGACTTGTTATGCCGGCATCAGGATGCTCATTTGAAAGGCATTCTATTATGAGTTGGTGTTCATAGTCACCGGATAGCTGCTGGAGCTTAACGCCTTCCAGGATCGTTTGAGGTACGCTGGATTTCGCAATGCTCAATGAGATGAGTGCATAACAAATATTGATCCCCCCAACAAGCGGATCGTAGAATAACAAAGCAGCTGCAATAGCAGTCATCATCAATGCCTCAGAAGCCAGAACAGATACTAATGTGGCTGCAGCATGCTGAATTCTTTTTATTTCTCTTAAGGCATTACGGACACTTTCGGCATGCTGACCGGCAGCGCCTGGCCTGCTTGACATTAAGTGTGTAAGGTACGTTGTATTCAAATGCTCGCTTATGGAACTGCTAAGGAGGATCAGCAAATGCCTGCGCAGATAATTAATGATGTTTTTAAAAAACGTTATAGTGAATAATAACACCAATAAGGCAACAAGCAAGCTTAGCCGCTGCTCGGCATAAGAATGATATAAGCCACGCTGCAGCATCCAGGAGACTCCTATCCCCAACAATGTAGCACATAAATTTAACAACGGGACGGTGAGCAGGAGCGCATTCCGGAAAGTTTTGAGTTGTAGCAATTGCATCCATAAGGGCTTATATTGCCCTGCAAGGTTCGCGGGGAGGCTTTCAAAATGCAGCGCTGCATTACCTTGCCAGATACGCATTAAGTCGTTTTCATCCATCAACTGAACACCTATCGCCGGATCAGCTATCAAGTAACGGTGCACCCCTTTTTTCTTTCGCGAACCGAAGCATACTACGAAGTGGTCGCCCGCTTCAGATTTACCTACGTGCAGTATACAAGGCAGCCCTGCTTCCCGCAGGTTGGTTAAATCCATACGCACGCAGCGACCGCTCAAATCCATCGATTCTGCCAGCCGGTGAATATCAAGCATAGACAAGCCCTCGCCACCAGCCACAGACCGTCTCATTAACCTGTTGGCCTCTGCTCTCCTGCCACAATAATTTAAGATCATTGCCATACAGGCTAAACCACAATCGTTCGGACCGGATTGCGCGGTA
>CBFGNU010000106.1:0-12088 GCA_965650195.1 uncultured Mucilaginibacter sp.
CCTGCTTTTGTTTATCTAACCTATACAATATAGTAAGCATGGCCATGTGTAACGAAAAAAACACGTTAGACGGAAACTGAACCAGTGCCTCCTGCGGGAAATTAGCTATGTTATACGCAAAAACAACTAAAAGGATACCCATGCAATACATTTTCAGCTCAGGGTCTTTTATGCGGTAATAATTGTTAATGCCCGTTTTCATAACGGTAAACATAAGTGTGCAAAAAATGATCAGCCCAACTACCCCAAGTTCTACCGCCACGCGTATATATCCGCTATCCGGTTGAAATTTCGATACAACCGATCCATCTCCAAAGCGTTTACCCCAAACACCGGTGGCGCCTAGTCCAAAACCAATAGGATGGCTATAAATGTAGGGCTTAATGCGCTCCTGGTTAAATTTGCGCAGCTTATAAGAATCGTCGTCGTTTGGACGGAATGCTGTTTGGAAGCGTTTCAGGTTAGGGTCGCCCGTTGGTACGTTTATCAGCACTACTAAAAAAACCGCAGCCAGGCAGCAAAATAGCAGAACCTTTTTATTATAATTTATAATAGCAAACAGGAACAAGGCTGCGGGAACCAATACGTTGCCCGCACGCGTACCCGAATATAGCATCGATAACAGACATGTACCTGCTATAACACCCAGTACAACTTTCTTCCAGGTAGGTAACTTTCCGGCAATTAACGCAATGCAGAAAATAGCGGCCATGTTCATGTTATAGGCAAATGCCACAGGATCAGAAAAAATAGAAAATTTGCGCCAGTGCCCCGCTATGAAAAGCAGACTTGCTATTTCGGGGTCAGAGTGGAGGTAAGCTTCTTCTGCGTTTGAAAACCCTATCCACTCTTGTTTCATGCCATATAAAGCACCAAAAAAAGCCATTCCCAGCCATATCTTAAATATTAAGCGAACAAAGCTAACCGATCGAATGTTGTATAGAAAAACATAGTAACTGAGCATTACAATAGATACCGTGCGTACCGTATACATCCAGGCTGCCCTTGAAACGGCGCTCGGGTTAGCTATCTGCAATAAATTGTAAGCTATCCATATTGCTACCATTGTAGATACAGGTGCTTTAAGCAGTTCCCAATCATTGTTTCGCCGTAAGCTTATCAGTGTACCCAGCATTAGTGCTCCTTCGAGCGCATCGGCTACAACCCCTAAGGGGCCGGGTATACCGAGTCTCCCCAATAGAAACAGCATATACGCCAATACAAGCAAAACAAGTATACCGAAGCGGGGGTAGGCTACTATGCCATATACAGCTGGCGGGCCTATTATCAGCGCCAAAAACAGTCCCCCAAAAACCACCCCGAATTTTGCTATACCAACAGCTATAATAGCCGCCAATAAAACGAAAAGCCCCATTCCGGCAGGACTTTTTAATTTTTCAATTAAGGCAAAGTTTCTGACACGCTGCCTCAAGCCCGGCCTTTCTTTTTTCAGGGGTAGCGATATTTGAGGCGTTGTTGGTTCTACTTTCATTACAAAAACAAAATTTTGATAATGAAAAAATAGGTACTAAAAAAAGCAACGGCCAAAGCTACAATGCGGGTAATCTTATCTATCTTCTTCTGATTCTCCGCCTTTAACTCGGCCCCGCGCAATATCTTTTCATCCGGATTAACTCTCATCGTTTTTAACTATTTGGTCAATGGTACCGGTATAAGTGTGTTTGGTAGCAACAGAACGTTTATTGGCTGTGCGCGCTTTTAATAGCGACACCACCTGGAAGAACATAAACTTTGGAATATTAATAAGCGAACGGTATATCCGCGCGTCGGTTTCTGACCGTGCCAATGCTATATAAAAACCAGCTATAAATAGCACAAAGGCAAGCATCCACACAAAGGCAGCCGTTATGCTGATGAATATATTGGCAAACAAAAACAGCAACGAAAGCAGCAGAAAAATGAACAGGGGAGGCCTGAGCAATATTAAACCAAACAGAAACTGATTCCAGCTTGGCGTAGTTATGCCTTTGCCAACCAGCACAAAACCAAACTTAAAGTATTTAAACCAGGTATTGATCCACCGCGAGCGCTGGTTAACTAACTGGTCTGAATGGGTGGTTTTTTCGTCGTAAACCTTTGCGCGGTCAGTAAATGCTATCCTGATATTGCGCCCTACAATTTGCGATTGTAGCACTTTATCAAAACCTGCACCTTGCACATCCAAGTGTTCCAGGCATTCACGGTAAAGAGCAGTCGTAAAAGCCATGCCCGAGCCGGCGAGAGTTGCCGAAGATCCTACTTTAAATAATAGTTTACCATCATAAAAATGGTAATAAATATCCCGCGCGCCGTCTAAACAGGCGTAGGTGGTGTTTAAATTCTTCGCTTCGCGGATACCTTGAACAGCTAAATATCCTTTATAAAAGTACCTGTCCAGTTCGGTTACGTAATCGGGGTGCACTAAATTATCACTATCAATAATGGTCAGCCGCTCATGTGGTCGCTTAAAGTTGTTAATAGCATAAAAATGTGAACGGGTATTACTTGCAAGGGTGGTTTCAGGTCTAAGTACAATAACCCGATCATCGTTAAATATGAGCGTACTCACGTCGCATTTGTCGGCTACTATATAAATTAAGTAATTATTGTGCTTTAAGTTCAATAAGGATTGTACAACCGCCGGGATATGGGTAACCTGCTCATACGCTGTTACAATTATGGCGTAATCTCCTTCAACGGAAGCAAGTACGGGTGTATTGTTTTTACGAAAAAAAGAGAGAATATAAATACATACCGGTAGTACAAGGTTGTACCCAATTAAAACCTGAATCAATATCCAAATAAAGCCGGTAATTGTCATTTAAGCAGATGTTTTACTCACTATTCGCTTATTAACTCTTCTTTATTAACCAAATTAACTACCCAGCCAATAAACTTATCGTTCTGATTTTTCAGGTAGTCAACATGATGCTTACCTGCCTGGGTAATTTTCTTATTAGCTTCAAAAACAGTAAGTATTTTCTCAGCAAATAAGCTCATTTCTTTAGAGCGATTCAAGGCATCAAGAGCAGGTGCTTCAATTATTATTATATCGAACATTGTTTTTAACGATTGCAATACATCATTTATCCGCTGTTCGCTGCTTAACTCTAATATTGAAGTGTCTCCACCTTTATTACCTATAAAAGTTATCCGCTGAGTTGCCGCCGGCATGGGAGTTTCGCCATTGCCGTTAAGCATGTCTTCTAAAAACAATTTAGGTTTTACAGAATTGGTGATGGCAGGATTACCAAAATTACCATCAATAAGTAATACCTTTTTATTAACCTGGGCGTAGGCATAAGCGAGGTTAAGTGCGACAAAGGTTTTCCCTTCTCCCGCTGCTAGACTGTTGATCAATAATAGCTTGCTATCTTTTAATTCACTGTCTATTTCAAAACGGGTAGCACGCATCAGGTCCTTAAATCTTTTAAGGTCGTCGTTGCTTTGACTGTTTTCCCAAATGTTGCGTAAGTCTATTGCTGCGTCAGATAACCTGTTTAAATTACCTAATACCGGTGCTTTGGTATAATTGGCCAGTTCGCGGGCATTTTTTATGCTGTTATCCAAAAAGAAGAGGATAAATAACACAGCTATGCATGCTATAAAGCTGGCAACCCCCGCAATTATCACTAACAACATCTTTTTTGACGGTTGTGCAAGTCCGGGCTCAGCAACTTCCAGCAAACGCAATTTGGTAGTAAAACTTGCTTCTAAGTTTGCCTGGTTGTATTTCTGCAATATCTCCATGTACTCTTCGCTGGCAATATCAACCGCTCTTTCTAAGGATTGTGTAGCAGCCTCGTGTGGCACCAGGTCGTCAAATTTGCTGTTAAGCCTGTTTATTTCTTTATTAATGCTACCGGAGCTGTTTTTTGCCAGGTCATTCTGAACCTGAAGACTAAGGCGCTGGTCAACCAAATCCTGCTTGGTTGAAAGCGGATTAATAACATACTTGTCAGACAATGTCCCCAATCTATTAGATACGACATTTTTTAGTGAATCAACTTTGCGCTGATAACGTGGGTTAAAACCACTCTCCACGTAAGCATCATTTGCCGCGTGCAACTGGGCTTGTGCAGAGATCACGTCCTGTGTAACTCCTAATTTGTTGCTTTCGCTATAGCGGCGAACCCGAGGGTCAAATTGCCTGTCAATACTATCAATCGCTGCGTCGGTAGAGCGGGCCACCTTTTCAACTTCCTCACGTTTAGTTTCAAAATCGGCCATTTGCCCGTATAGTGCTTTTGCCTTTTCATTAAGGTTTAATACGTGATTACGCGTTTTATAATTTTTCAGCGCAAGCATTTTAGCGCTAAGCGTATCCCGCTTAACTTGTAATAAATTGTATAAAAAGTCTACGGATTTCTGCTGGTTGTTTTTCACCAACTCACCGTAATAACCTATAAATTCATTACAAAGCGTATTAACAACAATAGCAGAAAGTTCCGGGTTTTCCGAACCAAACTCCACGCTTATATAATCGCTGTTTTGCAGACGATAAACAAGTAACTTATCAAGCAGCGATTTATCATCATACTTCATCGAAGTAAGCAATTTATTCAGGCCATTCTGATCTTGATTAAATAAAGAAAGCGCCTGCCGCTTTTTATAAAGATCGGTATAAACTTCAATTGCATGTTTTTTGGCATCTGCATTTAACGTTTGCAATAATTTGCTTGGCTCGCGGAAAGGCTTATCGCTGGTTAAATCATGGATCATCAGCTTATAAGCAACCTGATCAAGCATTCGTTTTGAGCGAAGCATCTCCACCAGGTTGGCAAACTCCTGGTTTATTTCTGATTCCTGGGCACCACCACCAATGTCGCTTAAGCTCCTTTGGGTCTGATCGACTATTCCGGTAGCTATTTTAGCTTGAGAAAGGTAGGAATTAGCCTGGTTGCGCACTAAAAAATAAGTGATGATGACGGTAATAACCGGAATGATCACAATAGTGAACCTGTGTTTTTTTAACACGCGTAAAAAGCTGCTCAGCTCCATCTATTTAATAATATTTTCCAGTTTAGTGCCTATAAGTTCTTCAAGGTCGGCTTTTGCAATAAATACAGCAGCCTCTGCTTGTACCAAAGTTTGGTGATGCTCTGTTAGCTGTATTAATACCTTACTATAACTGTCAAAAGTTTCTTCACCTTTTTCAAACTTAAATTTTACATCTTTTAAATATGTTTCTGCATCTTCTGCAGCTCTTACTTGCAATTTTAACTGGCCCACGCGCTGAACATACAGATAAAACCTCCTTTTTACTTCAGTAGTAAGTGTTATCAGATATTCGTCGCGCTCACTCTCAACAGCCATCATTTCCTGTTTTGACTGTTTTATAATCCATGGCCTGGCTATTATATTGCCCACGTTTAAAAAAACACCTACTTGTGCACCCTTAAAATAGGTATTGGTAGGGTTAACCGGATTAACACTAACAACACCGGGCTGGTATACGTACGATAGCGTTAAAGCATCAAACCACGCAGCCTTATTTTTAGATATATTACTTGAAGCTGCTTCAACCCGATGTTGAAAATAGCGTACGCGCGGGTAATTTGCTATAGCTGTATCAATAAGGCGTTGCAGATTGATGTTGGAAAGCTCGGTAATTATACTGGCCCGGGTTGCAACGGCCTGACCATAACCGGTTTTGCAAACTAATAAGGTAAAAGAAAACAGTAGTATGTATTTTATCCGGATAACCATTGATAAGATAGTTTCATTTAAGCGGTTATAATTTATAACCCTATTAACGTTTTTTACAGGCAATGGGTTTCAATATCTATAGTAAAGCTACTTTTTTTATTCCGTTTTATAAGGTTTATCAGCAAACGAGGCATTATATAAACTTTTTAATATCGTTATCTGAATTTAGCCGCAACTATCAACTCCTTGGTTTTTGTTGAGTGATCATAAAATCCGCTCCCTGATTTTACACCTAAATATCCCGCGGCAACCATATCAACCAAAAGAGGGCAGGGGGTGTATTTGGGATTATTGAATCCTTCATATAAAACATTCATTATTGCCAGGCAAACATCAAGACCAATAAAATCTGCTAATTGCAGCGGGCCCATAGGATGCGACATTCCCAGCTTCATAACGGTATCAATCTCTGTAACGCCAGACACGCCTTCGGCTAAAGCGTAAATCGCCTCATTTATCATGGGCATTAATATACGATTAGCAATAAAACCAGGCGCGTCATTTACCTCAACAGGTATTTTGTCGAGTTGTCGCGTTACCTCCATAATTTTGGCGGTAACGTCATCCGAGGTGTGTTTCCCACGTATTACTTCAACCAGTTTCATTAACGGAACCGGATTCATAAAGTGCATACCCACAACACGTTGAGGCGATTTAGTTACAGCAGCAATTTCGGTAATTGATATAGAAGATGTGTTGGAAGCTAATACAGTTTTGTTGCTGCAAATTTGACTTAACTGCGTAAATATGTCCAGTTTAATCGCTTTATTTTCGGTAGCCGCTTCAATAACAAGTTCAGTATCTGCAGGGATATCGCTTAATAAAGCTGATGTTTTTATACGGCTTAAAGCCAGTTCTTTATCCTTTTCAGTGATGACTTCTTTGTTGATCTGTTTATCCATATTGCGCGATATGGTTTGCAGGGCCCGTTCAAGCGCCGATGGATCAACGTCAATAAGTATAACGTTAAAGTCATACAAAGCAAAGATATGCGCTATGCCATTGCCCATTGTTCCCGAACCGATAACTGCTATACTCTTCATAAATAGATTAGCCTAAATTACGATATTTTGCGACGCAATGCTTTGTTTATCTAAGGTTAAAAGTTGAGGAATAGACACTACGCGCTCACCCTTTGAATGTTTTTTTATGATCTCTTCTGAATAAGTATCGCTTTCCCCATTAAATATAATAGCTCGTACGGCGATATTACGGCTATATAAAGCCTGTAGCGATAGGATGGAATGGTTAATGCTGCCTAAATAATGCTGAATAACCAATACTACTTCAGCATTCAGTTTTTCTATCAGGTCTATCATCAGATCCTTATTGTTCAAAGGCACCATTAAGCCACCGGCACCCTCTATTATTAACGGATTGTTAGTTTGGGGTATTTCAAAAGTGTTCAGGTCAATCTCCACACCATCCAGCGCGGCTGATTTATGCGGAGAAAAAGGCTGAGTTAAACGATAGGTTTCCGGATGGAATATGGTTTTACTATTGGAAATTAAACTCTTTACCTTTATGGTGTCGCTGTTATCCAAATCTCCGGACTGTACGGGCTTCCAATAATCAGCATTTAACGATTCAGTCAAAATAGCTGCAACAACCGTTTTGCCTATACCTGTGCCAATGCCTGTTATAAATAATGGTTTTTCCTTCATACTAAAGGGTTTATTATTTCGGTAAGTTTTCTTATTTGCGCTTCTGTATTGAACGCGTGCAGGCATATACGCAATCGTTCACTACCCTCGGCAACAGTGGGGCTTAATATAGCGCGTACATCAAAACGTTTGTCTTGTAAAACGGCAGCCATAGTAGTTGCTTTTAAAGCGCTTGTTAATATAATACATTGGATAGCGCTGTTACTCGGTGGCATTACCTCCAATACCGCGGGCGACAAAGAGGCTTTAAACAAGGCTATATTCTGCTTTAACTTCTCAATTACATCGTCAGATCTGTTTAAAAGTTCCATCGCCGCTTTTATAGCTGCTACCTGGTGGAAAGGTGCGGCAGTTGTATAAATAAAAGAACGGGCGAAGTTAATAAGATAGTTCCTCAATATAGTGCCGCCAACTACCGCGGCACCATGACACCCTAGTGCTTTGCCAAAAGTTACAACACGCGCAAATACGCGGTGCTGTAAGTTAAGTTCGTTTATCAAACCCTGTTTATATAAGCCAAAGGCATGTGCTTCGTCCACTATCAGGTGCGCGTTGTATTTTTCAACCATCTCAACAATTTCCAAAAGTGGGGGGCTGTCTCCATCCATAGAGTATACACTTTCAATCACCACATAGCATACGCCTTTAGCATTTTTTAATTTAATTTCAAGGCTGTCCACATCATTATGAGTGAATGTGTACCTGTTTGCGTGACTTAAGCGTGCCCCATCTATGGCGGAGGCATGGATCAGTTCATCGCAAATAACGGTGTCGCCACGCTGGGGTAAAGAAGAGAGGAGCCCTACATTGGCATCGTAGCCCGAATTAAACAAGAGCGAGGCTTCGTTACCAAACCATTGTGCAATTTGTTGTTCAACGGCCTCAGTATATACTAAATTACCGGATATTAATCTAGATCCGGTTGCGCCATTAAGCGCATGATTTGCACTGCATTCACGCTTAATCGCTTTTTTAAGTTCAGCGGAACGTGCGAAACCGAGGTAATCGTTAGAGCAAAAATCTATCTGTTTATTTTCAGGTCGTAGTACACGGTAGTTGCTTTTGCTTATCCGTTCGTTTAACCTGCCTTGCATAAAGGTTTCTGCTGCTTTCAATTGGAGTAAATTTCAGCTAAAATAAAAAAAGCCTTCCGGTTTATCGGAAGGCTTTTAAAAATCTATTAATAATGACTAGCGAGGACCGCCACCTGGGCCCCTTGCAGCACGCTCATCAACCATTTTCTGAAAAGCGGTTGCTTGTTCAGGAGTCAAAACAGCTTTAATTTTTGCGTTGTAAGCCGCGGTAAGCGGAGCTCTTTTCTCTCTCACAGAAGCCATATCGCCATTGGCGGCAGTTCTTAAGCTATCCATGCTTTTGGTTTGAGCCTGATAAATAACAAGCAACTTCGCTGATTGCGCATCTGTAATACCTGTAAGTTGAGTTTTCAACTGTGTAACTTGCTCCTCAGGAGTTCTTTGTGGTCTGCCGCCTTGTGCAAAGCTAACAGCGCTAACGCCTAATACAAAGGCGCATACTAACATTATTTTTTTCATGTTTTTTTGTTTTAATATTATTTATTAACGTGGGCCACCTGGACCCCTTGCAGGTATCTTATCGAAAGCAGTAACTTGCTCAGGTGTTAAAACAGCCTTAATTTTAGCGTTAGTTCCTTCTCTCATTTTCATAAAAGAGGCCCTAACAGTCTCCTGATCACCACCATTTTGCATAGCCTTCATTAAACTATCCTGGGTTTTGCCTGCAGCTTCGTAAACTAGTTTAATCTTTGCAGCCTGTGCATCAGTAATGCCGGCAACTTGAGTTTTTAATTGCGTAACGCGTTCATCAGGTGTTCTTTGTGGAGGACCTTGTGCGAAACTTGCTGCGCTGAAGCCTAATGCCAGGGCGCATACTAATAATACTCTTTTCATTTTTCTATTCTGTTTAATTTGGTTTATTAATAATTAATTACCGCCCATTTGCTTAAAACGTTCGTTCATCGCATCAACTTGCTTTTGGAAAATAGGAGCTTGCTCAGGCGTTAAAAAAGCTTTTATCTTGGTGTTTGAAGCATCAAGCATTTTAATTACTTTAGGAAAGTTGGCTTGCATGTCGCCACCAGAACTCATTAAACTATCTATGCTTTTGGCTTGCGCATCATATATAACTTTAGCTTTTGCAACTTGTGCATCTGTTAATGACAATGATGTTTTTAACGCGGCTAATCTTTCTTCGGGAGAAGGGCCTTGTGCAAAACTAGCGGCGCTTATACCTAATACAAACGCGGCTATTAATAATATTTTTTTCATCTCGTTTTTAATTTAATTAATTGCCACTCATCTGTTTAAGGCGTTCGTTCGTGGCATCTACTTGTTTCTGAAAAATAGGCGTTTGCTCCGGCGTTAGTATAGCTTTTATCTTTGCATTGGTGGCTTCCACCAATTTTATGTACTTAGGCATCATTGCAGACATATTGTCACCAGCAGCACTTCTCAAACTGTCCGTGCTTTTGCCTTGCGCATCATATATCACTTTAGCTTTTGCCACTTGTGCATCGTTTAAGGATAATGACGTTTTTAACGCGGCTAATCTTTCTTCGGGAGACGGTGGGCCTTGAGCAAAACTAACGGCGCTTATACCTAATACAAAAGCGCATACTAATAATACTTTTTTCATGTTCCTTTTAATTTATTAGTTACCTGGCTGAAATTGTTTGAAACGTTCGTTACGGGCATCAATTTGTTTTTGGTAAGCTGCAACCTGCTCAGGGTTAAGAACAGCTTTTATTTTGGCGTCATTAGCTGTCATTAATTTTTGAAAGCCTTCAAAGCCGCCTTGCATACCACCACCGTTCATCAAACTGTCCATTGATTTCGCTTGCGATTCGAAGACCAATTTCAACTTCGCCGCCTGGGCATCAGTAATACCGCTAACTTGGGTTTTTAATTGTGTAACCTGTTCTTCGGGAGTTCTTCTTGGCGGACCTTGAGCAAAGCTAACGGCGCTTATACCTAATCCAAACGCTGCTACTAATAATATTTTTTTCATTTTTTATCTTCTATTAATTAGTTACCCATTCTTTGACGCATTGCCTCGGCTTGAGCATCAACTTGTTTTTGGAAAGCAGTAGCTTGTTCCGGGGTTAAAACAGCTTTAACTTTTGCATTGTAAGTAGCTGTTATAGGAGTCATTTTAGGGAACATGGATTGCATATCATCTCCAACAGCTGTTCTTAAGCTGTCCATGCTTTTTGCACGTGCCTGGTAAATAACAAGTAATTTTGCTGACTGAGCATCAGTTAATCCGGTAAGTGAAGTTTTTAAAGCCTCAACCTGCTGTTCCGGTGTTCTTCTACCCGGGCCTTGGGCAAAACTTGCCGCAGTAACGCCTAACGCTAAGGCGCATACTAATAATACTTTTTTCATTTTTTTCGGTTTATTAATGTAATTGTAAAAATAAAGATAGGGCGTATTTGTTTTACAAACAACATGTAACTAAAAAGTTGCCGCGCAAGTGTTGTTTATACAATTAAAAATAAAACATGTAATGTCTATGTAAATAGTAGATTTTTTTCTTGTTTATTTAAACAATCGCTGTAACTTTATTTTGATATTTATCAACACATCTAAATTATAAAATCATGAGTTTAAGATTAGGCGACAAAGCCCCAAATTTTCAAGCACAAACCTCAGTAGGAGAGATAGACTTATATGAATACCTTGGCGATGGCTGGGGTGTATTGTTTTCGCACCCGGCAGATTACACGCCTGTATGTACTACCGAATTGGGCGCAACAGCGGCACTTAAAGACGAGTTTGCCAAACGTAATGTAAAAGTACTGGCGCTGAGTGTTGACTCTGTTGAATCGCACAAGGGCTGGATAAAAGACATTAACGAAACACAAGGCGTTGAGGTTGATTTCCCTATAGTGGCCGATGAGGACCGTAAAATTGCCGAGGCTTATGATATGATCCACCCGAATGCATCTGTAAATGCTACTGTACGTTCATTGTTTATTATTGGACCTGATAAAGCGGTTAAGCTGATCATCACTTATCCGGCTTCAACAGGGCGTAATTTCCAGGAAATTTTGCGTGTTATAGATTCATTACAACTAACTGCATACCATAGCGTTGCCACACCTGCCAACTGGAAAGACGGCGAGGACGTGGTAGTAGTGCCGGCTATTAAAACTGAGGACATCCCGGCTAAGTTCCCTAAAGGTTTCCGCGAGGTTAAACCTTACCTGCGAATGACACCACAACCTAATAAATAAATTATTTGCTTAAGTAATTATTTTATTATATTTGAAAAAACAGCGTATAGTTATTCCACTGATTATTAATACCATTTGTAATTCAGTTAGGGTTAGTTATATATCTTACAAGTTAATTTTTTTTAATACGATAACTTAATTATGAAAACTGGAAAAGTAAAATGGTTTAACACACAAAAAGGTTACGGCTTTATTATCACTGATGACGGTAAAGATCTTTTTGTGCACTTTAAAGATGTACAAGGCGGCGTAAATGCTATCAAAGATAACGACAGCGTAGAATACGATGTGGAAGAAGGAAGAAAAGGATTGCAGGCGGTAAACGTAAAAAAGATCTAATTTACTGTTGCTTACAAAAAACCTCTGTTAACGCAGAGGTTTTTTTTGTCTTGTAAATTTAAATACTTTACAAATTCCACTACATTAGCGCAGCTAATTATCG